>JAWBVB010000001.1:0-22001 GCA_039004015.1 Candidatus Aenigmatarchaeota archaeon
TTTTAAACTTTTTTCCTCATAAACCAATTTCCAAATAGCACTTAACAAATTTTCTATCTTTACTCTAACTTGCTCTGCTGTATCTCTTGAACGAATGGTAACTGTATTATCCTTTAAAGTTTGGTAATCTATAGTAACAGCAAAAGGTACACCTATTTCATCTGCCCTTGCATATCTTTTACCTATACTTCCTGATTCATCGTAAAAAACATCAAAGCAATTCTTGATTTGAGAAAAAACTTCTTTAGCTTTTTCAGGCAAACCATCTTTACTTACCAAAGGAAAAACTGCTACACTATAAGGAGCAATCCTTGCTGGAAACCTAAACCAATCCCAACCTCTTTTCTTATCTTCAACGAAACAATGAAGTAAAATTGCATAAATTGTTCTGTCTATACCAAAAGATGGTTCAACAACATGAGGAATTATTTTCTTTCCATCTTCTAATACTGAAAAATCTTCGCCTGAAAGTTTTGAATGCGAGCTTAAATCATAATCACTTCTATAAGCATTACTAACAACCTCTTTCCAACCAAAATCAAGCTCTATTTCCAAATCAAAATTTCCTTTAGAATAGTGAGGAGTTTCTTCAGGAAGCATATGCCTAAACCTTAAAGATTTAAAAGGAATTCCAAGCTTTTGGTACCATAAAAACTCTTTTGCTAGAAAATAGGCCATGAGTCTATTCGGCAGAATCTTTTGTTTTACAGCCTCTTCTGCAGTAATTTCTAAGACTTTTCCTTCTTTTTTCTGCTCTTCTCTCGTTAGAATTCTTATTTTTGTTTTTGCAACTTCTTCAAATTTTTCAAACTTATTTTCTTTCTCTGGGTTAAAGAAGTACTCTATTTCCATCTGTCTAAACTCTCTCATCCTTAAGAGAAATTGCCTTGGAGAAATTTCATTTCGGTAAGAAGTCCCTACTTGAGCTACACCAAAAGGGATTTTTGCTCTTGTTGAGTTAAAGATATTCTTGAAATTGACAAAAATTCCTTGAGCAGTTTCAGGTCTTAGGTAAGCTATACTTCCTTTTACTGGCCCAACTTGGGTTGAGAGCATTAGGTTAAAAATTCTAACATCGCTTAAATTGCCTTTGCATTTTGGACATTTCAATTTTTCTTTTTTTATTATCTCGGTAAGCTCTTCTGGCTTTGCTCCTTCAAAAGATTTTCCTGTTAAATCCTTTATTAACTCATCAGCTCTAAAAGTTGATTTGCATTTTTCACATTGAGTTAAAGGATCGACGAAATCCTTTAAATGACCAGAAGCCTTCCAAACTTGTTCAGGCATAATAGTGCAAGTTTCTACTTCATAAATGTTATTCTCTCTAACAAAAAACTCTCGCCAAAAATTTTCTATTTTTTTCTTCATTAGAACTCCTAAAGGACCATAATCAAAAAATCCTGATAGGCCGCCGTAAATTTCTGAGCTAGGAAAAATAAAGCCTCTTCTTTTTGTTATCGCCATAATTTTTTCCATGTCCATAATTTCAAATATGAGTGAATAAATTAATAAATTAATTTACTTGAACCAACCTTTCAAGCTTGTTTGTCTTCCTGAAGCAAAAGCTTGCTCTAGTTTATCAACAACTTTTTCTACTCTTTCTCTAGAAAAATCGTGCTCCTCTACCATAAACTCTATTATTTTTTCTCTGTTTGGTTCTTTCCACTCAATCTTATACTTATCACTTACAGGAGGTTTAAGGAAGAAGTTAAGAATTTCTTCTGCATCAACTTCAGCCTCCCATTCCACTTTTTCTAAAATTTTTTCTAAGGTTTTGTGTTCTTTTACTAGTTTTAAAGCAGTTTTTGGCCCAACACCTTTTATTCCTTCTGCATAGTCTGTACCAACAAGAATCCCTATTGTTATAAGCTGCTTTTGGTCTATACCTAAAGCCTCTAAAGCTTGGTTTAGCTCTATTATTTCAGGCTTAATCTCGATATAAACTTCTTTTCTAGGCAATTTTCTTTTTCCTGTTATAGACAAATTTCGAACTAAACGAGGAGAACCAAAAAGCAAGCTATCAAAGTCTTGAGAAGCTGTAAAATCTACCGAGCCTTTTTTACACATATAAGCACATTGAGCCTCACCTTCGCTCAAAGCTTGAACCCAAGGAATTCCCATATGTTCTAAAAGCTTTTTTGAATCTTCTACCATTTCTTCTGTTAAAGCTGCTGCTGCTTGAGCATAAGTAATCGCTTCCTCTCCTTTTTCCAGAGCTTCTTCCCATTTTTTTCTTGCTTCTTCCTTAGACTTTTCCCTTTTTTCTATGGTTTTTTTCTTAAATTTCGGAGGTTCACCATCAAAAACAAAAACTGGCTTAATTCCTACCTCTATTAAATTTGAAGTCCTGTAGAACAAACCTGAAAGATGAGATGTGATTCTTCCTTTACTATCTCTTAAAGGCTCGCCCGTCATTCTATCTCTTATTATCGATAAAAATTGATAAAGAGTATTAAAAGCATCGACAGCAATTTTCTTACCCGACAAAAACTCAAGCTCAACTTCTCTGCTTGGCAATAAACCAGAAAGCTGAACTCCCATATTCTCCACTTAATAAAATTGTAAAAATAAAAAGAGTAAAAAAAGGTTACTTTTTAGCTTTTCTTTTTGCTGATTTCTCTTCTTCTGCCTTAATTTCTTTTTCTATTCTTAACTCGTCCCACTCTAACCAAACTATGAAAATTCCTATTAATAGCACACCTAAGGGAATAACACCTTTTAGTACTGTAAGTAAAGCTGGCCATCCCGGTTCAAAGTATCCTGGAACTCCCTTGATTATGTAGTAAATGCTTGCTACTATTAGTATCAACCCAATTACTATTTTTGCAGCCGGATGCAACTTATCACCTTTAAAGATTTTAATATAAAAGAATATTTAAATGTTTAAGTAAATAAGGTTTTAGCATGACAAAAGGGCTTTATCAGCACTTAAGAGAAGCTTGGAAATCTGGAGTTTTAAGAAAGAGTATAAAAGAGAAATTGGTTGAATGGAGAAAACAACATACAGTTGAAAGAATAGAAAAACCTACTCGCTTAGACAGAGCTAGAGCTTTAGGGTATAGAGCTAAAAAAGGTTTTGTTTTGGCAAGGGTTAAAGTAAGGAGGGGAGGAAGGAGGAGAAGACTTTATGGAAGGGGAGGAAGGAAACCAAGCAAAGCTGGCTTGGTTAGGTTTACTCCGAAGAAATCCTTAAGACAAATAGCAGAAGAAAAAGCACAAAGAAAATTTCCAAACTTAGAAGTTTTAAACTCCTACTATGTTGCTGAAGATGGAAAATACAAATACTTTGAAGTTATTTTGGTTGACCCAAATCATCCAAACATAAAGTCTGACCCAAAAATAAATTGGATCTGTTTACCAGCAAATAGAAAAAGAGTTTTTAGAGGCTTGACTTCTGCTGGAAAAAAATCAAGAGGATTAAAATAATTCTGAATTTATCATTTTCTACAAAGTTTTTAACTAGATACCAATTGAAAATTGGAAGTCGAATAATTTTAAGTATTAAACTAAATTCTAATTATGAAATTTTTTGATTTTCATGTGCATTCGACCTTTAGCGGAGGAGAATCAACGCTAGAAGAGCTAGCCTCTATGGCAAAAAGGCTTGGTTACTCTGGGTTTTGTTTTACCACTTATCCTTTGGAGAAAAGAGAAGAAGAAATTTTAAAAACTGAAATTGAAAGAATAAAGAAGGAATTTGGAATAGAAATTTTTCTTGGATTCGAAGCAAGAAACTTGAAAGAATTAAAAATTTTGGTCAAGAGAAGGAGGGATTTTGATGTTTTACTTGTGAGAGGTGGTGATTTAGAATTAAATAGAAAAGCTTGTGAAACTCCAGAAGTAGATGTTTTAACTCATCCAGAGCTAGGAAGGCAAGATTCTGGATTAAATCATGTTCTAGCAAAACTTGCCGCAAAAAACTTTACTACCATAGAGATAAATTTTAGAGAAATAATGTTCACTACAAAAAAAACTAGATGCTTAGTTCTAAGGAACGTTCAACAAAATGTTAAACTTGCAAAAAAATATAAAGCTCCTTTAATAATTTGCTCCGGAGCAATAAACCATTTCGAGATGAGGGATCCTTATTCACTAATATCTTTGGGCTGTGAACTTGGTTTGGAGTTAAAGGAAGCTAAGCAGGCTATTTCAAAAGTTCCTCAAGAAATTATTAAAAAAATAAAAGAGAGAAAAAGTGAAAATTGGATAATGCCTGGTGTAAAAGTGATAAAATGAAAGTTAAAAAATTAAAAATTTTGCCTCCAACTTTAAGAGAAAAAGAAAGGTACATAGCTTTTCAAATAATCTCAGAAGAACCAATAAGTTATTCTGACTTAGAAAATGCACTTTGGGAATGTGCGTTAGAATTTTTTGGGGAATATGGGATTTCAAAAACGGGCTTATGGTTAATTAAAAATTTGTATGATGAAAAAAAGCAAATAGGAGTAATAAAAACTAATACAAAATCTGTCTCAAAAGCTATAACTTGCTTAAGTTTAATTTCTCGTTTGGGTGATGTAAGAATAGTACCAAAGATTTTAAAAGTTTCTGGAACTATAAAAGGGTTAAAGTTAAAAAAAGTTAAAATACAACTAAATTAAAGGAATTTGTGTAGGAGGTTGATAATTTGGTAGAAATAATGCCTGAGTATATGGGTTATGACAGAACTATAGCTGTATTCTCCCCTGATGGCAGACTTTTTCAGGTAGAGTATGCAAAAGAAGCTGTAAAAAGAGGAACAACCTGCTTAGGAATTGTTTTTAAGGATGGTGTTTTACTAGCAACAGTAAAACCAACAGCAAGCTTAATGGTTTCTCAAAGTATAGAGAAAATTTTTAAGATAGACGAGCACATAGGAGCTGTAGCTTCTGGTTTACTAGCTGATGCAAGAATTCTAGCAAACCAAGCAAGAATAAAGGCTCAAGTTCATAGAATAACTTATGACGAGCCTATAGACGTTTGGAGCTTAGCAAGAGTTATTGGTGATAGAATGCAACTCTCAACCTTATACGCAGGACTAAGACCTTTCGGTGTTTCTTTCTTGATAGGTGGGGTAGATAAGAGTGGCACACATTTAATAGAGTCAGACCCTTCTGGAATGCTTTATGAATGGTACGCTTATGCTATAGGAAGAGGTGGAATAATAGCCAATAAAATATTAAAACAGAGATGGAAGCATGACTTAACCGAAAAAGAAGCCATAGATTTAACGATTGACATAATCGGTAAAACAGAAAAAGAGAAAAAGGAGAATGTAATAGATATAGCAATAATAAAGAGAGGAGAAAAATTTAAAAAATTAAGTGAAGAAGAAATAAAGAAGATTTTAAAGTGATTCCTTGAGCGTAAGTATAGATAAAGCTGTGGTTTCCAGACTATTTATTTCGGGGAGAAAATTTGAGATTTTAGTGGATCCTTATAAAGCCTTAGAATTTAAAAAAGGAGCAAAAATAAGTATGGATGAAATTTTAGCTTATCCAGCAATTTATCGCGATGTAAGAAGCACTGAATGCGTTCCTGAAAGTGAACTTCAAAAGTTTTTTGGTACTACTGATATTTTCAAAGTTGCAGAAAGGATAATAAAAGAAGGTGAATTGCAACTAACAACTGAACAAAGGAGGCAAATGGTTGAGCAAAAAAAAGTTCAAATAGCAAACATAATTTCAAGGAAAGGTATCAACCCTCAAACTAATACTCCTCATCCTCCTCAAAGAATTTTGAACGCTATGGAGCAAGTCGGAATAAACATAGACCCTTTTATTGATGCAGAACTACAAGTTGATAAAGTTTTAAAAGAAATAAGAAGTATTTTACCAATTAAATTTCAAAAGGTTACTCTACAGTTTAAAATTCCACCTCAGTATGCTTCAAAAGTTTTCTCCATAATTAAAAAAAGTGCAGAAGTAAAAAGCGAGAAATGGTTAAATGACGGTAGTTTAGAGATAGTCTTTGAAATTCTCGCTGGTTTGCAAGATGAAATATTTCAGAAGATTTCTTCTTTAACACATGGAAACTTCGAATCAAAAATAATAAAAAGGGAAGATATATGAACGAGAAAAATGTTATGGAAATTGTTTTGCCAGGAGAGTTTATTGCTGAAAGGGAAGGGAAAAAACTGGGAAGGGGTGTTTATTTAGAAGGGGAAAAAGTTTATTCAAAAGTTTTAGGGATACCAAAAATAGAAGAAAATGAGATATCTGTTATTCCTTTAGCAGGGGCTTACATCCCAAAAGTTGGCCAAAAAGTTATTGGAATCGTTTCTGAAGTTGAAATCTCAGGTTGGGGGGTTGATATAAATTCTCCTTATACAGCTTTCTTACCCCTAGGTGAAGGTGTAGAGGAATTTGTAGATATTTCTAGAACTGATTTAAGCAAGTATTATGATATAAATGATATAATTTACTGCAAGATATTGAAAGTCCCAAAGAACAAAATAGTACAAGTTTCTATGAGAGATGTTGGTTGTAAAAAACTGAAAGAAGGAGTGATAATAAAAGTTACTCCAACAAAAGTTCCAAGAATAATAGGAAAAGGAGGAAGTATGATAAACTTGATAAAAAAGAAAACTGGTTGTGAAATAATAGTCGGACAAAATGGAGTTATATGGTTAAGAGGAGAGAGAAAAGATAAAGCAATAGAAGCGATTTTAAAGATAGAAAAAGAATCCCATATAATAGGACTTACAGAAAAAATAGAAAAAATGTTGAGTGAATAGTATGGAAAAGAAAGAGTTAATTAAAAATGGAAGAAGAATCGATGGAAGATTACCCGAAGAGCTTAGACCAATAGAAATGAAAATTGGAGTAGTGAGTAGAGCTGATGGCTCTGCCTTAGTAAAATTTGGCGATACCATAGCTATAGCCTCTGTTTATGGGCCAAGAGCTCTTTTTCCTAAACATTTGCAAGAACAAGAGACTTGTGTAGTTAGATGCAGATACAACATGGCACCTTTTTCTGTGGATGAAAGAAAATCCCCTGGCCCGGATAGAAGAAGTATAGAACTGACAAAAGTTATAAGGCTTGCTTTAGAGCCTGTTATTTTCCTTGAAGATTTTCCTAGGGCTACGATAGATGTTTTTGTTGAAATAATTCAGGCAGATGGTTCAACAAGAGTAGCAGCAATTAATGCTGCTTCTTTGGCTTTAACAAGTGCTGGCATTCCTATGAGAGATTTAGTTACAGCATGCTCTGTAGGGAAAATTGATGGAACTTTAATCCTAGATTTAAACGGAGAAGAAGATAAAAACTCAGAAGCAGACTTGGCTTTTGCTATGATGCCTTCTAAAAACAAAGTTACTTTGTTGCAAATGGATGGAAACCTAAGTAGAGAAGAAATAGAAAAGTTATTGGAAATTGCAAGAAACGCCTGCAAGAAAATTTATGAGATACAAAAAAGTGTTTTGAAAGAAAGGTATAGGAGAGTAGAATGATTGAGGAAAAATATGCCTTAGAACTTATAGAAAAAGGAAAGAGAATTGATGGAAGAAGGTTTGATGAATTCAGGAAAATAGAAGTTGAGAAAGGAATAATCAAAAAGGCAGAAGGTTCTGCAAGAGTAAGACTTGGGGAAACAGAAGTTATAGCTGGAGTTAAAATGGATTTTGGTACACCTTTTCCTGACACCCCGGAAGAAGGCACTTTAGTTGTAAACGCTGAATTTACTCCTTTGGCTTCGCCTGAGTTTGATGTTGGTCCTCCTGGAGAAGATGCTATAGAATTAGCAAGAGTTGTTGATAGAGGAATAAGGGAATCTAAGTGCATAGAATTAGAAAAGCTTTGCATCACTCCAGGAGAAAAAGTTTGGTGTGTATATATTGACATTCATATAATAAATGATAAAGGAAATCTTTTAGATGCTTCTGCTCTGGCAGCAGTAGCTGCTTTACATAACACAAGAATTCCCAAAATAGAAGGGGAGAAAATAATAAGGGGAGAATTTGAGAAAAGTTTGCCAGTAGTTTTTAAGCCGATAAACATAACGGTTTGTAAAGTAGGTAAAAACTTTCTTTTAGACCCAACAATAGAAGAGGAAAAAATTCTGGATTCAAAACTTAGCATCTCTATAAGAGATGATGATAAAATATGCTCGATGCAAAAGCAGCTTAAAGAATTAGAGTTTGATGATATATTGAAAATGATTGATATAGCTAGAGAAAAAAGCAAAGAAATAAGGAAGTTGGTGTAAATGGGGATAAAAAGTTTAGCAAAGAAAGTAAAGTTAGGAAAAATAAGGAAGATAAAGACTGCGCCAAGATGGGCAGATATAAGAAAGTTTGGACTTAAAAGAGCAAGAACAAGAAGGATAGATGTAGATAAAATTAAGAGATGGAGAAGAGCCAGACTAAAGGTTTGAAAATGGAAGAGAAAATAGTAACGATAAACATAAGGAAAGAGCTTTTGAAAGCCCCTGTGTGGAAAAGGAAAAAGGCAGCTATGAGAATCTTGAAAGAAAAGGTTAAAAGAGTAAGTAAAACTGAAAGAATAAAGTTAGATAACTCTATAAGCAAGAAAATTTTTTCAAGATCAAAACCTCTAACAAAGTTTAGACTTAAGATAGCAAAAATTGATGAAAAAACTTCAAAAGTAGAAATGATGAGCTAAATGAAAATTCTTCAAACAAACTTTTTTGGAGATTATAACTTAGGAATATACGGAAAAGCTTGCGATAAGTTTTGTTTGTTAGGCAGCTTTATTCCCCTAAACCTCAGGAAAAAAATTGAAGAATTTCTTAAAGTAAAGGTTTACCCTATTACTCTAGCAAGAACTGATTTGGTTGGAATATTTTGTTCCTTTAATTCTAATGGTATAGTTGTACCAAAAATTGTAACAGAAAAAGAGTTCGAATTTTTAAAGCAATTAGAAAAAGATTTTAGCGTTAATTTTGGAATTGTTAAAACAAAGTTTACAGCCTTGGGAAATTTAATATTGTGTAACGATAAAGGTGCAATAATAAGCAAACTTTTTTCAAGAAAAGAAAAGGAAAAAATCGAGGATTTGCTAGGCGTGGAATGTGAATACTTAAGCATAGGCGAGATTAAAACTCTTGGGGCTTGTGGAATAGCTACAAACAAAGGTTGTGTAATTCACAGAGATGCTAAAGAAGAGGAAATTAAGACTGTAGAAGATGTTTTGAAGGTGAGCGTTGATGTAGGAACAGCAAACTTTGGCTCACCTTTTATAGGAGCTTGCGGGTTTGCTAATAGTAATGGAGCAGTAATAGGAGAGCTAACAAGTGGGCCAGAATTTGCAAGAATATCCGAAGCTTTAAGTCTTGTTTAACTTTAGCTCTGTATAGCCGCATTTTCCACAGTAATATCTATTATCATGGTAAGCTAACCAAGAATCTCCACATCTTGGACAAGTTCTTCTCAACCTTATTACTTTATTCCCCTCTATTTTATAATACTCACTTTGCTTAACTGGCTTGTGCTTCATTTTTCACTTCCTCTTTTTTCTCTTCTTTCTTCTCGCTTATCTTTTCTTTAATTTTTGGTGCTTCTTTATAAATTTTTGCTTTTGCTATTGCTTCGTTCAAACCTTTTTTGCTTAGAATATAGTCTAACACAACATGCTCTTCTGGAACAGAATATTTTGAAGCTAGCTCTTTTTTTAATTCTTGCTTAGAAGGGGTAGGTGTTTTTTCATGAATTATTCTTACCTTTACCTCTTTCCTCTCAAAGAATGGGTTTTCTCTTTCTTCCAAGATTTCAAGCTCCATAATTCTTAAATTATTGAAGTTAATATTCAAAAAGCTTTTCACGAAAAGTATAGCTTAAAGTATTCGTAAATCCTGGAAAAAATTCTTGCTTTTGGTGAAGAATATCTTTCGCCTAAAATTTCTGCAGCTAACTTTCTAAAAGCTATGGCTGAAGGAGAATATTTACTCAACCCAACTATTGGCTTTCCTAGCATAAGGCTTTTCTCTATATTTTTATCGTAAGGGATTGTCGCTATCACAGGAATTCCTGTAAGCTCTTCTACATCCTTAGCCGAAAGTTCATAAGGTTCATTTTTAACCATATTCAAAACTATTCCCAGAGGAATTAATTCTAATTCTTTAACTATCTTGAAGGCTCTTTCTATATCTGAAACTGCACTTATGTTTGGATTGGTTATAAAAATTACTTCGTCACTCGCGTTTAAAACGCTAATAGCTTCTCTTCCGAAACCAGGGGCAGAGTCTAAGAGCAAGATTTCAACATCCTTAAGCTCGCTTAAAAAATACTTTAAAGTGCTTATGTTTACTTCAACTATATCATCTAAGGATAAAGAAGCTGGAATAATTTTAAGACCAGAAGGATGGTAACATATAGCATCTTCTATCTTTGCTTCCCCCTTTAAAACATTGTTTATTGTTTTAGGGAAGTAGAAAAGACCGAAGTGAAAGCCTAAGTGGGCAGTTGTTAGGTTGCAGTCAATTATAGCAACATTTCTGTTAAACTCTCTTAAAGCTAAACCAAGATTAGCAACTAAGGTAGTTTTACCTACTCCACCTTTACCAGAAATTATACCTATTTTTCTCAAGCCTATCAATTTTTATTTAATTTTTAACCTAAAAATAATTTTCACTTCTCATGTTTTTTTAGCCAATCTGCTATCAATTGATTTACAACATCCTTTATCTTTAAACCCATCTCTGAACATTTTATCTTAAGTCTTCTGTGAAGCTCGTCGTCTACTGCTAGGGAAGCCATTTTTCTCACTAATAATAAATTATTTATATTTAATTATTTATAATTATTAGGATTAGGATGGAAGAAGACCAATGGGATCCCTTAGAAGATTTTGAGGAAGAAGAGGAAGAAGACTGGTAATTCATTTAACAAGACTTTCATAAACCTTTAAAGTATTTTTAGCAGCTATGCTCCAACTAAATTCTTTTAAAACTCTTTTTCTTCCATTTTCTCCCCATTTTTTTGCTTCCTCAAAATTCTTAAAAGTTTCCCTTATTCCCCAAGCAATATCTTCTGGACTTTCTCCGTTAACATGAGTACCTGTTCTCTCCTTACCAGAAGGGATTACTTGTTCCCTTAACCCAGAAACTCCTGCTGCTCCTACTACTACTGGCTTTTCCATAGCCATAGCTTCTAAACTAACTATTCCAAAAGGCTCGCTCAAAGAAGGGAAAACGCATAAATCAGCAAGAGCATAATGTAAAATTCTTTCTTCCTCAGAAACCCATTCAGAGCGAATTTTTACTTTATCACTAATACCAAGCTTTTTTGAGAGCTCTAGCAACTCAGAATATTCTTCACCTTTACCAAGGATTATTAGCTTAGATTCAGGAAAATCTTTTAGAACAATCGGCATAGCTTTTATAAGATTTCTTATTCCTTTTACCCAAGTTAATCTTCCTATAAAAAATATCACTTTTTCTCCTTCTTTTATCCCATAAAATTCCTTTAACTTTTCCAGTTTTTCTTTTTTAACTTTTTTTGGATTATACTTTTCTGGGTCACAACCATTATAACACACTACTATTTTTTCTTGAGGATAGCCAAGCTTTATCAGAAATTCTCTCATAGAATTAGAAACAGTAATTATTTTGTCAGCTTTTTGTGCCATTGTTTTTTCAAGATATTTTACAACTTCTGAACCTGAACCTAAGCTTCTTTGTTCTTCTACAGAATGAAGATGAAAAACTATCGGAATTTTTTCTATTTCCTTTCTTATGGCTATACCTGTAATAGAGGAAAGCCAATCATGGATTGCTACTATATCAAACTTCCTTTTTTCTTTTTTTATACAAAAATTGACAAACTTCGTTGCTGAAAGTAAGTTATAAGCAAAGATGTCAGAAAAAAGTTTTATAGAAGTTCCCCATTTTTTTAAATCTTCTGTAACTATAAAAGGAAATATATCGCTAACATCAAGTATCAATGGTCTGTGAATCTCTATCCCATTCCATTCTTCCCTTGTTTTTAAACTACCATCATTTAAAGTAAAAACTGTTACTTCATTTCCCATTTCTTCAAATTTTTTTGAAATTTCTACTGCGTAGGTTCCTAGGCCACCAACAAGCCTTGGATAAAATTCCCAGCAAAACATCGCAATTCTCATAATCTTATTTTTGCTTAATAAATTAAATTTCTGTTTCAAGGACAGGTTTATAAATTCTATAGATATATTCCTTCGCAACCTTTTCCATACTTACATCAGTTTTCATGCAATTTTCCAGAAGCCTCTTCCATTTTTGAGGATAGAAAAGAAATATTTCAACAGCCTTAGAAATTTTTGCGTAAAAAGCTTCTGGGGAATATTCTTTTTTTGAAACTTTAAACCCATTCCCTTTAAGAGTTTCAGGGTCAAATTCTTCTATAACTTCTACTATTCCACCTGTATCAGTTCCTACAGTTGGTGTCATGTTTACCATTGCTATCATATAGCCAGTACCACAAGGTTCTTTATCAGGAATAGAAGGGTAGAGTAAAAGATCGCCACCTTCGTACATTAACTTTGCTAAGGATTGGTCAAAGGTGTTTACAAAAACAAAATTATCCTTCAATTCTTTTGTCAATCTCTTAAATTCCCTTACCCATTCTTGACCTAAAGGATCGTTCTCATGAGCTCTCCCAAGAATAATAAGCTGCACACCCAAACCCCCTTCGTTTCTTTCCTTCACTATTTCCTTTAAAATTTTGAGAACAATATCCCAACCTTTCTGGTAACTTATTCTTCTTGGAATGACTATAGTAAACTTATTTGGGTTAAGGTTTGCCCCATATTTTTTCATAACCTTTATAAGTTCTAACTTCGCTTCTCTCTTATCCCTTTTTATCTTCCAATATTCTACATCAATCCCATTCACTATTCCTATTATATCCTTTTTCCTAAACATCGGTCCTAAGCCCTCACCATCACTCCTCAAAGTTAAAGCATAATCTCTGCTTACAGTATTACATTTTTGGCAATGGAACAAAGCTGCATAAGTTAGATTTATCTTACCATTCCATACTATGCCATCCCAATGAATTCTATCTATACCAAGCTCATCAAACCTGCTAGCATCAAAAATTTGCTGATAAGCGTAACCTGCATTATGAACTGTAAAAACAAGCTTTGCTTTGTTTAAAAACTCGTCTCTTGAATACCTTTCATCAGTTCTAAGAAAAGTAACCAAGCCTGTTAAACCATCATGCATATGGATTATTGTTGGCCTAATTCCCATAACCTTCAAGGCTTCCAAGGTTCCTCTTCCTATGAAAATTGCTTGTCTTAACAAATCTCCTCCATAAACTAGCTCACCATACTTTCCATCTTCAAGAAAAATAACATCTACATTTCCAATTTTTGATTTTTTTATTTTTGCAACAATTTTTTCTCCTGCCACATCAACCTCGACTTCTTTACCTGTGTCTTCTATTGGTAGATCAGAATAATCTAAATCAAAAGTTTTTATCACAATTTTTCCATTTTCTTCAACTTCTTTCCTACCTTTTTTGTAAAGAATGCTAACGATTGTAACCTTAATTCCTAAATCTGCTAAGGCTTTACTGAGCTCCTCTGCAACATCGCCTAAGCCACCAACTTTGGATTTAAAACTTTTCAGTTCAGGGGTAACCATTACCAAATTTTCCAAACCTGGAAGAATTTTATTTTCCGTCATACAATCTTAAAAATTATTTTATTGTTTTTATACTTAAAATATATGGGAATTTTTAGAACTTACGATATTCGCGGAATATATGGAAAAGACTTAACAGATGAAACTGCTTTTAAAATCGGTAAAGCTTTAGGAACTTTTTTAAAAGGAAAGGAAAGTGTTGCTGTAGGCTATGATACAAGAGCTTCTTCTCCTGCTTTGTTTGAAAATTTTTCTTCTGGCATAGTTTCTACTGGCTGCAAAGTAATTTCATTGGGAATGATCCCCAACCCTGCAGCCTATTTCTATTGTTGGAAAAACAAAACTTTTGGTTGCATGATCACAAGCTCTCATAGCCCAAAAGATTGGAATGGTTTTAAAATGATTAAGCCAGATGGTACAAGTTTTCTTGAAGAAATAAAGGAAATAGAAAGAATTTTTGAATCTGAAAATTTTTTGGAAGGAAGAGGAAATATTTTGGAATATGGAAAAGCCATGGAAGATTACAAGAACTTTTTGTTCAAGAAAATTGGAAAATTAAAAGGAAAAATAGTAGCTGAATTTTTTGGTGGAGCAGGAACAGTTGCAAATTCTTTGCTCAAAGATTTTGGGCTTGAAGTTATAGGCTTACACGAAAAGCCAGATAAAGAATTTTATGGTTTTGAAAGGCCAGAACCTAAGGGTGAAAATCTAAAGTTTCTTATCCAAAAAGTTAAAGAAGAAAAGGCTTTATTTGGGGTTGCTTTTGATGGCGATGCAGATAGAAGTATTTTTGTTGATGATAAAGGTAGAGAACTCAATGGAAGTATAGTAAGTGCAATTTTTGTAAGAAATTTTTTGAAAAAGAAGAAAGGAAAAATAATTCTCACAGCAGATTGCGCAAGTGAACTTAAAAAAATAGTAAAAGAGATGGGTGGCAAATTGATATGGTGGAGAGTTGGCCATGGTTTTATAGAAAGAAAATGCATAGAAGAAAAAGCAATTTTTGGAGGAGAACAAAGCTCTCATTTTTATTTTAACGAATTCTATCCTTTTTCAGACGGAATACTTGCTACGTTGCTAATGGCAAAAGTGTTAAATGAAAATAAGAAAAAACTTTCTTATTTTGTTGATAAGATCAAGTTAAACCCTACAGAAAAGTTATACATAAACGCAGAAAATGATGAAAAAAAGGTAAAAGTTATAGAGAAGATAAAATTAGAATTTCCTGATGCTTTAAACCTTATGGATGGTATCAAGATAGAATTAAACGAGATAGAATGGGTATTGATTAGAGCAAGTCAAACTATGCCAGAAATTAATCTATGCATCGAAGCAAAAAATGAAAAAAGGTTAAAAGAGTTGGTAGGAAAATATTCAGAATTTATAAAAAATAAATTAAGGGAAATAGATGGTTGAAGTAACTGTTATCGGAGATTTAAATGTTGATATTTTAACTTATCCTATAGAAAAATACCCAAAAAAAGATTTTCAAATATTTATAGATTCAGCTAAACTTGAAGTTGGAGGTGGAGCTGCACATTTTGCAATGGCAATTTCTAAACTTGGGATTAAAACAAGATTTATTGGTTTGCTGGGCTCTGATTTTTTTGGAGATTTTATAATTGAAGAGATGAAAAAGTTTGGAGTTGAAAATAAAATTAAAAGAATAGATAAAGAGACAGGAATTAGTATAGGGATTCATTTTAAAGATGGTTCAAGATCTTTGCTAACTTTTAAAGGAACTAACCTTTTATTTTCTTTGAAAGATTTTAGGTTAGAAGAAATAAAAGGTAAATTTTTGTATATTGGAGGTTATAACCTACAAGAAAAATTTCAAAAGGATGTGAAAAAAGTTTTAAATTATGCTAAAGAAAAAGGAATGATAACTTGTTTAGAGCCTGATTTAAAAAGCGGAATTAATTGCGATGTAGAAGAACTAAAAGGAAATCTAAAATTTGTAGATTTTTTCTTTCCAGATTTTGAAGAGGGAAAAATTTTAACAGAAGAAAAAGATGAAGAAAAAATTGTTGAAAAAATTTTAAGTTTTGATTGTAAGAATGTTGCCCTAAAGCTTGGCGAAAAAGGTTGTATAGTAGCGAATAAGGAAAAAATTTTTAGAATTGGTGCGATAAAAACAAAAGTTATTAATCCTACAGGGGCAGGAGATTTCTTTAACGCAGGATTTGTTTTTGGATATTTAAAAACCAAAAAAATAGAAAAGGCTGGAATCTATGGAAATGCCTTAGCTTCCTTTGCTATTTCTAAGTTTGGTGATGATAGATTTCCAACAAGAAAAGAGGTTGAAAGAATAGTAAGGAAGGAGTATGGATAAGATTGAAAGAATTTTTAAAAAAAGCGTAGAAGTTTTTAAGGAATGTTCTTTGAGAAACGGAGCGATAGTCGCTTCTAATATTTATGATCCAGATTATCCAAAAGGTGTGAAAAACTATTTTTATGTTTGGCCTAGGGATGCAAGCTTTGTTTGCTATGCTTGTGATTTGTTAAAAATTAAGAAAATTCCTGAAAAATTTTTTGAGTGGTGTTGGGAAGCTGAAAAGTTTAAAGAAGAAGGAATTTTTTACATGAGATACTATCCTAGCGGAAAAATGTATGGAAAACAATTTCAGCCTGATCAATTGGGAACTTTGCTTTGGGCAATTTATAACCATTCTGAAATTTTTTCAACCAATGAATTTAATGAGCTAGTTAAAAAAATTTCAGAAGGGATTTGTAACTCATGGAAAGGAAGTTGCTTTAGAAGGCACTACGACTTATGGGAAGAAAGAGTAGCTTCGTCAAGAAAACAGGAAAATTTTACTTATTCTTTAGCTATTTGCATTAAGGGTTTAAAGTGTGCTTTAAAGCTACTTGGACCAAACAAAAAATGGGAAGAATGCTTAAAACAAATGAGAGCAAGAATAGAAAAAGCTTATGATGAAGAAAGTAAATGTTTTGTTAGGAAGTTTAATTCAGAAAAAGATAAAAATGTGGATTCGTCTTTAGTAGGCCTAGTTTGGCCTTCTGAAGTTTTTGATGCAAAAGACCCTAGGATAGTTTCTACTGTAGAGAAAATAATAGAAGAAAATTCAACAGAAGGGAAAGGAATTATGCGTTATAAAGGCGATAGGTATGCAGGCTATTTAAGAAAAAAAGAAGGAGGGGCCTGGCCTGTTCTAAACTTCTGGCTTTCTATCTATTTTTCTTTGGCTGGAAATAGGGTTAAAGCTTTAGATTATTTTAACTGGGTAATAGAAAGAGTGGAAGAAAAGTTACCTGAACAAATAAAAAATGGTAAGCCAGCTTCTATAATTCCCTTAGCTTGGAGTCATGCTATGTTTATAATAACAGGAAAATATTTGGGTTTATTTTAAATTTGTTCAAAAAAAATAAAAGTAATATAAGGTAATAAAATAAAAGTAATATAAGGTAATTGTATGAAAAGAATTATATTTTTTTTCTTACTTTTATTCTCAATTCTAATATTTAATCAGATAGTAAAGGCAAAGATTTCAAATAGTAGTGAGATAAGAGGAATGTACTTCCATAGAATTTGTAGTGTTAGTAGTGGGTATGATTGGAACACAATGGCAGCAGTCATCAAAGATTATAAATTTAATTTATGTTTTATTCCAGTGGGTATCGGAATTTTTAACGCTTCATGGTGGAATTATCATAAATCTTGCTTAGCAGAAGCTATAACTGCTTGTCATAGTAATGGCATGGAAGCACACATCCTTTTTGGGACTCTAGGGAGTTGGGGTTTTGACGAATTAAAAGATTTAAAAGCAATTGACTATAGAGGAGTGCCATCTTACTGGTTTGACCCCTGCAAAAATATAACTAGAGAAGTAATTAAAAACTTGACTTCAGAAATTGCAAAAGATTTAGATATCGATGGCTTCAATTTTGATTATATAAGGTACGCTGAATCGACTACTAATGATAATGGTGAATATGTTCCAAGTGGTGGAATATCTTTTAGCGAAGAATGTAAAGCCAAATTTGCTCAATGGCTTGCAGACCAAGGAAAAGAACCTATAGGTCTTGAATGGCCAGGACCTTTTGCCCCTGGTGGTTCTCGCCATAACGAATTCTTAGAATGGCGTGTTATTCCTGTGACAGAATTGGTTAGAGACATTCGTGAATGGATGTTAGCTTATAAGTCAAATTTGGAATTTTCTGCTTCTGTTTATACTTATTGGTATGGTTTACCTCCTGATGGGTTGCGTTATGAAATAGGACAGGATACGCCTGATTGGGTGGCAAAAGGTTATATTGATTTTGTTAGCCCAATGATATATGTAGTAGATTTAGATAGGTTCAAATGGAACCTTAATGAGGTAAACAAGTATTATACTAGTGGACCAGAAGGAATGATTCCTCTAGCTCCTTTTATCTGTAAAGATTATGATTGTACTGGTTCAACACCAACACCAGAAATATTAAGAGACGAAATTAATCATTCAAGATATTATTCTGATGGATTTGTGATTTGGAGATATGGGGGACCAGGAACAGGTAATAACCAAGAACTTACCGATGTAAGACCTTACTTAAATAAAATAAATGAAAGTAATCCGAATGGATGGTTTAGTACTTTTTCTTTGCAAAACATACGAATTGAAAATATAACCGATACATCAGTAACAATAAAATGGGATACAAACTTACCTACTACAAGTAAAATCGAATACAATACTTCACCTCTATTTGTAGCAATAAAAAAACATGGAACTAAAATAGATTATTGGGATATAGACTATATTCCTGGTAAAATAGTCTTTGATAGTTCGAACGTCACAAATCATAGTATAACCCTAACAAACCTACAAAAAGGTATAATCTACTATTACCGTGTGCAAAGTCAAGATAATTTTAGTTTAGTTTCAAGTAAAGTTTATAATTTTACTGTTGGTAGTCCTACTTATTTTATTAATTTAACAGGAACTATCAATGATTTTGATACAGGTTTGCCGATTAGTGAAGCTACTATCGAATGTAATTCTTATACAGTTAAAACTAACTCCACCGGTGGGTATTTTATAAAAATGTTTTCAACTGCTGCTCCTACTTCTTGTAATTTAACGATAACTAGGCAAGATTACAAAGGAAAAACAATTACTCTTAATTTTACAGAAAATAAAACATACTTGATAAACCTTCAACTAGAAAAGATAAAATACAAAATATATGGTAGGTTAAGAAATAAAAACAATGAGCCTATCGAAGCAATCGTTATTGCTTATAATCTTGGGACAAATATTGTGAATGCAACAAACAAAACAGATTCCAATGGAAATTATATTTTAACTTTACTACCTGGCATTTATGACGTACAATTCAACTTAACTAATTCCCATATCTCTTACATAAAAATACCATCAGTAGATATTAAAAATTCTGAAGCTTATGATTTGATAAAAAGTATTTCAATCTATCCGTCAAATATATCAGTTGTTATAGATATTCCTAGACCGAAAGCGATTCTTGAACCAAAAAAAATCGAAATTTACTTTAAAAATTTTCCGAAAAAAATATATCAAAATGGTACTGAAATGAAGAAAGCTTCTTCTCAAGAAGAACTTTTAAATGGTACATGGTTTTATAGCGAACCAAAACTATATGTTTTGGCAACTCCTTGGGCCGTTCCTGTTTGTAATAACAAAATATGTGAGATTGGTGAAGACGAGCCCAACAATCCTTATTATTGTCCAGAGGATTGTCTACTAGGATTGATGGGGTATTGGAAGTTCGATGAAGGCTATGGTTCTATTGCTACAGATAGTTCTGGCTTTGGAAGAAATGGAACTTTGTATAACAATCCAACATGGTCTACTAACTGTATTTCCGGAAAATGTTTAAGCTTCGATGGGATTGATGATTATGTTAAAATAGAGAAGTTTGGTGATTTTTCTAAAGGATTCAGCATAGAATTCTGGTTTAATATGAAAGTAAAAAATACTGTTCAAAGACCTTTTCTTTCTAATTATTTTGCTACTTGTTACATAGATCCTTCATCTACAAGTTTTCCCTGCTTTTTGGGTAATGGAGCAGGTTGGTCAAACTCTATTTGGATAAGTGGCTGGAGTTATAATACTTGGACTCATTTTGCCATGACTTATAACAAATCAACAGGAAAATGGTCTATATACAGGAATGGTATACTCGTTGGGAACGGTTCCTATAATGGTAGAATGGTAATGACGAATGACTTTTTTATAGGTACTGGCTGGAATAATTATTTTAATGGAAGTATCGATGAAGTTGCTATATTTAATCGTGAATTAACAACAGAAGAAGTGGTACAACATTATCTATATGGTGTGCATTAAGTTTTATTTTGAAATTACTTTATTATCTTTTTTCCTTGCTCCCAACTTTCCCATTCTAGCTTGCATTCTCTACACTTTAAAACATTAAAACCTTTCTCATAACTTGCAAATCCTGTGCAAGTATCGCTTTTAGCATGAGTAAATTGGTCCAGCTTATCGGCATGCTCATAACAAACAGCTCTTCCACAAACTATGCATATACCGCGAGCATCTTTTTCACAGAACCAACATTTCATTCTTTCACCTTACTCTTTAATAATAGCCTAACTTTTACTTAAAAACTTAACGTTAACTTATCCTAAAATCTCCTTATACACTTGCTCTGTATAATAGGCAATTCTATCCCAGTTAAAAGCTTCTTCTGCTGCTTTTCTACCGTTAGCTCCCATCCATCTTGCCTTCTCAAAGTTTGAGAATATATATTTAATTCCCCAGGCAATAGAATTTGGAGCTTGATAAACTCTTAAACCAGTAACTTCATGCCAAACTATTTCTCCTGCTCCTGTACCATGAGTAGCTATTACAGGCTTTCCTGCTGCCCATCCTTCTAAAACCACTATACCAAAAGGTTCGTTCCTACTAGGAACAACAAGACAATCAGAAGCTTTAAGTATTTTTATTTTTTCTTCTTCAGGAACATAACCAGTAAATCTAACTGCATGAGAAACGTTTAATTGTCTAGCTCTATGCTCCAAATGACCTTTCATGTCTCCATCACCAACAAAAAAGAATTTTGCGTTTGGATGAGAATTCAAAACATCTGGAATAGCCTCTAAAAAAAGATCAGGACCTTTTTGGTAGGTCATCCTTCCTATAAAAGTAGCTACAGGATCTAAAGGCCCAATTCCGTATCTTTTTTTCACATCATTCCAAGGGTCTATAAAACCATTAAACTTATGGGAAGAAATTCCGTTGTGTATAACCCTAATCTTCCATTCTGGAACTCTGTGAACCCATTGGGTTTCACTCTTCATGGTTTGAGAGCAAACTATTACTCTATCTGCTATATAAGTTCCGTACCACTCTATATTTTTTATATCGTTAGCTTTACCATCATGGAAATAATTTCCATCTCTTCCAAACTGAGTTGAATGTAAAGTCCAAACTATTTTTTTATTTCTTGCTTTTTTTATCTCATCTAAAGCACTAACTACATGCCAGTCATGGCCATGCACTATGTCAAAATTTCCAACATAATTTTCTGTTTCAAAAAAGTAATGAACCATAGACTTGCTCATGTTATGCATTTCCTGAATAAAATCAGAATGAAAGTTGAAAGGACAACGATGATAATGCACACCATCGATACACTCATAAATTTGTTGATTCGGACCTATTCTTGTGAAAACATGAACCTCGTGTCCTCTTCTCTGAAGAGCTGCTGCAAGCTCTGTTACATGAACTGCTATTCCTCCAACAGGAATTGAATGAAGCGATTCCCATGAAAAGAAAGCAATCCTCATTCTCTAACCCCAATATAATAAATTAAATTTTGCCCACTTTATAAATTTTTAAGCTTTTCTTCTACCATTCCTATGGTTTTTTCTCCTTGGTTATACCAAAAATCAGTTCCCCAGTAAACATAGCAGGAAGTTTCTGCTATCAGTAAAAGTTTTTTAATTTCTTCCAACTCCTTTTCTTCAACCTTTTCTTTTAGCTGATGGAATCTCTTACTTAAACTTGCAATTTTATTTGCAATTTCCAACTTTTTTGTTCCTTCGAGCCAAAGCCTATGTCCATTTACCCATGATGCTCCTAGGGTTTTAACTTTAACCCCACTTTTAATTTCTTTGTAATACTCTTCAAGAAACTCAGAAACTGTTAATGAAGAAATTTCTTCATCAACTTTTTCTTTAAAAAATGGGACAAAAGTTTGTGGAAAAAACTCGTTCATCATAACATTTCCATTTTCTCCATCGCTTGCAGGAACTATCAAGGCAGGTTTTTTGCTAAATTTTCTGAAAATTTTTGCTGTTTGCAAAGCCCTTTTATAAACTTCTTCTGCGTTGCAACCAGCCTGTTGATCTATTATATAGCTTGGGAATCTGAAAACTACTTTAAAAGAAATGTTTTTTATCTTAAGTAAATGGGGTTGACAAGCTATC
>JAWBVB010000010.1:0-9688 GCA_039004015.1 Candidatus Aenigmatarchaeota archaeon
GACCTGGAGGTGGAACACAACCATCTTACTTTTATAATTTAACCTTTACAAAAGCTGAGAGGCTAATTATAGTTAAACAAAACTCGACAAATTCAACAGTAGTAATAGTTAAGAACACAGGAAATGTTTCTCAAGAAGTATTCTTCGGAGTTCTGTACATTAACTCAAGTTGGTATAGAATTAACTCAACAAACGCAACTCTTGCTCCTAATCAAGAAGCAGCTTTTCTCGTTAACTTTACTGTTGGTATGGAAGAACCAAAAGATTATACAGGAAGGTTTAGAGCTTATAGCTCAAACAACACAATAATTTCTGATTTTACCCTAAGAGTTTTGCCTTTAGTAACTTTAAACGAAAGTCAAATAAGGGAAATAAACGACACACTCTTGCTTTATGAAGTCCAAATGCTTAACTATTCTCTTCAAATAAACGCAAGTAGAGAAAAAGGTTATAATGTTTCTAGCGCGGAAGCGATTCTTTCAGAATTGAAAGAAAAAATAGAAGAGGCTAAAAATTACGTTGCTCAAGGAAATTATCCAGCTGCTCAAGCTTTATTCCCAAGAATCCAAGAATTGCTTAATCAATTAAAAGAAGAAATAGAAAAATTCACAAAACCAGAAAAAGGTTTTGACTGGATTTTAATCGTGATGATAATAGTTGCGATTATTGGAGTAATAATTCTAATCTATCTATTCTGGCCGACTAAAACTGGCTATATAGCTGAGAAGAAAAAATACATTTATAAACCAAAAAAAGAAAAGATAAGGAAAGAATTGAAAGAAAAATGGGAAAAAGCAACAAAAAGGGTAAAGTGAAAAAAAATGAACAAAAGTTTAATTTTTTCTTTAGTTCCGAACGTCTTTTTCTTTTTAGCTTTAGTTTATTTGATTTTTTCTGGCTTAAACACTTCTAAAGCCGTGGAAGTTGAGTTTAACAGCTTCTTGATTTTCTTTGAAAGTTTGGAAAAAATCGATGTCTTAAAAGGCGTTACAGATTCTTTCACTTTTGTAATGCTTGAAGCAATAATCCCGCTTGCTCCCTTTTTATTTTTATTAGGCTTAGGTTTTTTCCTAACTTTTCTTTTTCTTGAAAAAATCAAACCTTACTTTTTTGTTTTTCAAGTAATCCTTTTGGTTTTAATTTTACTCTACACAAGATTTTCAATAATAATCTTAACTTGTTTCTTAGGAATTTTGATTTCTAGCCTTGTTTTGCTTAAAGCTACAGAAAAAGAAAAAAGAGGCTTTTCTTTCGTAAAATCTTTAATATCTAAACATCTTCATTTGGTTGTTTTTTTAATAGCTATAGGTCTATTCTTGAATTCTTACATTAAGTTCGAGAGTTATAAATCAACCGTTTTAGAAGCAAACATAAAGTTTGCAGAAAGAGTAGTTCCTGACGTAAAGAATTTGGAAAATGAACTGAAGAAAAGCCATATAGACTTAATTAACAAAACTTGTGAAGGAATAAAAAGCGGCATGATAGAATCTTACCAAAAGTTTCCTCAAGATTTAAGGGAAAATTGCGAACAAGTTCATGACTCTTCGATTTTTGTTGTCAACACAGTAAAACAAGAAGTTATAGCTCAAATAAACTCTTGGAACATAACAGAAGAAAAAATTGAAATTATACCAAAACTATTTCCAATTCTTGAGCAAAGTGTAAAAATTACTCCTTTAATTCTTGCTGTTTCTTTTTATCTCTTAGCAAGATTTGAGAACTTTTTCATTTCCTTGTTCTTTGGTTTTTTAGGGGTTTTCCTTAAACCAAAAGAAAAAAAGCAAAAAGAGATTTTAAAAAAAGCATAAAATTTATATATATAAAACAAGGTAAAAAGTGAATATATGTGGTTAGAATTCACTACATTGAGCCTTTCATCGTTTTTAGTAGCAGAGATATTTTACAGGTCTAAAATTAAAATTTGCTTAACCTTTCAAAGCTTAGAAAATGCAAGAAAAAATCTAATAAAAATAGCAGAAAGAATAAACAAAAAAGGAAGCTCAGGAGTTGTAGTAAGCATAGGAAATAAAACTTTTCACTTCCATCATTCAAGACTTGGTTGGATTTTGGCTGCAATTTCCATGGGAATCACAAACCTCTATCTTTTTTCAGTTTCATTTGGATTAATTCTTCATCATTTAATAAGGGAGAAAAAATTATTCTAGAGCTTCATCTTAAGTTTTTCTAGAACATTTATTTGTTCGTCTATTCTTTTTATCTCGTTTTTTATCATTTCTTTCTGAGTAGAATCTTTTATTAAACCAAGCTTCGTGGTCAGCTCCTTTTTTCTAACTCTTAGCCTTTCTATTTCTTTTTCGGCGTCTTCAGGTAGCATTCAGACACCTGTTTGTTTTAAGTAAGATAAAAACATCTCATAAACTGGTAAGGTGATTTTTGATTTGAAGATTGGTTCAAGTTTTGCAATTTCTTCAAAACTCTCAGCTGAACTAACTTTTTCTATCAAATCTTTACCTTCTGTAATAACACTTTGAGAAAGTTTTAAATCAATTTTAGAATAGCGTGAAGCTACTAGGCCAACTATTTTATCGATATTACTTATTATTACTGCTTTATAACCTTCAAGAAACTTTTTTTCCAAACCTTTTGTGTTTAGCTCTCTTTTTATTTTCGTAAGAGTTGGTTCGAGAATTTCATCTCTTGCTCTTAATAGTAAATTATCGCAAAAGTTAAGTTGAAAGCGCTTAGCATCAAAAAGCTCTTGGGTTGATATGCACAAAGCTACAGGAGTTATGTCAGCTAAGGTTATAGGCATAGTATCACTAATTAATTTATACCTTTAAAATTGTTTAAATTGTTGTGGTCAACATGATAAGAAGTCCTATAATAGTATGCGTAGGTCATATAGATCATGGAAAAACAACTTTGTTAGATTGTATAAGAGGCACTACTGTAACTAAGCTTGAACCAGGAATGATTACCCAGCATGCAGGAGCAAGTTATGTGCCAATAGAAACTGTTCAAAAAATTTGTGGTGATTTGCTTCAAAAATTGAAAGTAAAGCTTTTTGTTCCTGGTTTGTTATTTCTAGATACACCTGGACATGCTGCTTTCATAACTTTAAGAAAAAGAGGAGGGGCAGTTTCAGACTTAGCAATTTTAGTTGTTGATGTAATGGAAGGATTTCAGGAGCAAACTGACGAAAGCCTAAAGGTTTTGAGAGAATTTAAAACTCCTTTTGTGGTTGCAGCAACTAAAATTGATAAAATTCCTGGTTGGGTTCCTTTCAAAAATTCCTGTTTTTTTGAAAGCTTTCAAAAACAAAGTGAAACTGTAAAGAATGAGTTAGAAAGAAGAATTTATACTATAATTGCTCAGCTTTCGGAAAGAGGTTTTAATTCAGAAAGATTCGACAGGGTAGAAGATTTTAGAAAACAAGTGGCTATAGTTCCTTGTTCAGGAATAACTGGTGAAGGGATTCCTGAGTTGCTAGTTGTTCTTGCTGGTTTAGCCCAACACTTTCTTAAGGATAGGCTTGAGCTTTCTAGTATTGCAAAAGGAGTAGTTTTGGAGGTTAAAGAAACTGTAGGATTTGGTATAACTATTGATGTTATACTTTATGATGGGAAGGTTAAAAAAGGAGATTTTTTGGTTGCAGGTGGAAAAGAGCTATTGGTTACGAAAATAAGAGCTTTGCTAAGACCTAAACCGTTAAGAGAGTTGAGAGTTGAAAAACAGTTCGAAAATGTAGAAGAGGTAAGTGCAGCTGCTGGAATTAAAATTGCTGCTCCAGATCTGGAAAAAGTTATTGCTGGTTCTCCAATAAGGTTTGTGAGTTCTGAAGAAGAAATAGAAAAGGCAAAAGCAGAAGTTCAAAAAGAGGTAGAGGAGGTCGAATTTCTTAAAGAAGTGGAAGGAGTAGTAGTTAAAGCAGATACTCTTGGAAGCTTGGAAGCTATGATAAAAATTTTGACAGACGAAAATATTCCTATAAGAAAGGCTGAAGTTGGTCATGTTACTAAACAAGATATTATAGAAGCTCAGAATGTTTCAGATGAATTTAGAAAGGTAGTTCTTGCCTTTAATGTAAAAATTTTGGAAGAAGCAAGAAATCTTGCAAAAGATTTGAAAATAGAAATTTTTCAAAACAATATAATTTATAGATTGGTAGAAGATTATAAGCAGTGGGCTGAAAAGAAAAAAGAATTGAAAATAAAGGAAAAAATGGAAAGGCTTGTTTGGCCTGGTAAAATAAAAATTCTTCCAGGTTATGTTTTTAGGGTGAGCAAACCAGCTATCTTTGGAATAGAGGTTTTGTCAGGAAGAATTAGGCCAAAAGTTTTGCTTATAAACAAGGAAGGAAAAGAGATTGGAGAAATAAAAGAAATTCAAAGGGAGATGCAAACTATAAGTGAAGCAAAAGTTGGAGATAGGGTTGCAATAAGTATGGAAGAACCAACAGTAGGAAGACAAATCCATGAGGGCGAAGTCCTTTACGTTAAAGTTCCGGAAACTGATTTAAAAGAAATTTTGAAAGAATTCAAAAGCGAACTAACAGAGAGCGAGTTAAAAATTATAGAAGAAATGAAAGAAATTCTATATAATAAAGGTGGCGTATAATCCTAAGTAATATTTGTTATTTCTTTTTTGGTAAGATGGCAAAACCTATTATTCCGCCAATAATTCCACCAAAATGTGCAAACTCACTTATGCTACTAGGAAAGTAATACCAAAGTAGGAGTATGTCAAGGAGAATATAAAATAAAACTCCTACAAAAAGTGGAACTTTGAAATTCTTAAGGGTGAAGAAAATGAAAGGCAGAGCTATTATGTTTAAAAGAGGAACTAGCAAAATTGGAATTTCTTTCCATCCTGCTATTGCCCCTGCAAGAAAAATTAACCCAAAAATACATGCTGAAGAACCTACTGCTAAAATAGAATTATTAGTTAGGAGTTGGATTAAAAAAAGAAATGGTAAAGCAAAAAGTCCTGAGAAGAAGTAAAAAAAAGTTAGGTTCAAGCTTCCTATTTTACTTTCTAGAACCATACCCAAGGCAAGAAAAATTAGCATGTTTATTAGAAGGTGAATTAAATCGGTATGAAGGAACATGTGAGTGATTAAAGTATAAGGTTTTGTTCGAAGGTTTTCAAGGGTCAAACCAAATTCACTTATGATGTAAGGTTTGTTAAAAGTAAGCAAGTAGATTGCTAAGTTCAAAATAAAAATTGTGTAGGTAGCAACTGGAAACTCTTCCATACACTATAAAAGTTATTTTTTTAAAAGATAAAATCATTATAGGTAAAAATGGCTATAGAATTTCCTTATCTTGAATTTTTGGTTATTTTAACCATATTTTCTACGATTTATGTTATAGTTATCTTAGTTCTTGTTTGGGAGTTAAGGAAGGCTATAAAAAAGATAATAGTAACTAGCAAAAAAATACTAGAAGAGGATATCGTTTCAACCTTAATTTTATGGACTTATGAAAAGCTTAAAGCTGGAGTTCCTGAAGAAGAATTAAAAAACACTCTCCTTAAATCAACAATCGCAAGGGCTGATGAAATTTTAGAGAAAGCAAAGGATTTGCTTTCTAGAACTATAGAAACAAAAAGTGTTTTTTCTAAAGAATAAATTTTTCAATTTTTCCAAGATAGGTTCCGTCTAATAAATAAGCTTCACATTCCTTTACATCAAGAAAATTATTAGCAAGAATCGGACCTATAAGTTCCTTATCTGTTAGTTTATTAATCGCAATTCCACCGAGGAATTTGTTGAAAGTAGGAAGAATTATTGTTTCTAGTTTACCAACTTTTTTCAATCCGTACTTTTCCTTTACAAGTTTTCTCTCAAGCTTCCCTCTTACCCAAACTTGCTCTATGCTTCTATACCCTAAGCTATCCTTAAATTCTACGCAAGGATGAATATGTCCCATAAAAAGGTAATCACATTTCATTAAATTTCTAGAAGGCCAGGCATGACCGTGAAAGAAACCGTATTTTTTTATTTTAAAACCTCTTGATGGATAAACGTTTATTTCTTTTGGAAGAATTGAGGAAATATTGTCATCATGATTTCCTCTAACACAAATTACCTTAACTTTTTCTTTTAAATAAAAGAAAAGTTTTGGAATTTCTTTAATTTCTCTAGCACTTATACCTGGGACCTTATGTTTGATATCGCCAAGAATCAAAAGAACCTTTGCTTTTGTCATCTCTAAAAGAGAATCAATCATATTCTTAAACTTTTCAGCTTGTGAGGGAATGACTATACCAGACTTAAAAAGCTCATGTTCTAAGCCTAAGTGTAAGTCAGCTATGCTTAATATTTTTTCTTTTGGTAGGAAAAGAGCTGGATACTCTCGAATAAATCTTATTTTCATAATTCACTATAAGAAAAATATATTTTTATTTTAATAGCTATAAAACTAAACTATGCAAGAAGTTGGGACTGTAATTTCTACTCCAGAGTCAAGTAGCAAAAGCTTTTCATTTGTTATAAATCAAGAAAGGGGTTTTCCTGTAAGGAAAGGTCAGTTTGTTCAGTTGGAAACGGAAGAGGGCTTGCTAATAGCAAGAGTTTCAGAGATTTTTAAAACAAATCGCTATTTTGCAAGAGCAGAATCTGTTAGGGAATATGAAAGATCTGGAAAGCTCTTACCAGAATTCTTTCCTGTGGAGAGATGGGAATACTTAGTTGCTGATGCTGTTCCCTTAGGAATTCTTTCTGATGGAATGCAAAAAAGAGTTACTTTTCCCCCTTCACCTGGCTTAAAAGTTTTTCTAGCAGAGAATAAAGTATTGGCTGAATTTTTAGGTCTGGATGATAATGGACTTAACATAGGTGAAATAGAATTTCACAACTTACAAGCAAAAATAAACTTGACAAGACTTTTCCAAAAGCATTGTTCAATTCTTGCTCAAACGGGAGCAGGAAAAAGTTATTTAGTTAGTTGTTTGATAGAAGAAATTTTGGATAGGAGGGAAGAACTAGGAAAACCGGCGATAATAGTCATAGACCCGCATGGCGAATACTTAGGTTTTGGTGAGGATGAAAAATATTTAACAAAAACAAAAATTTTCGACGAGAATATAATAAGAATAGCTACTCATGAACTTTCTGCTAATCAAATTTGTGAGTTGCAACCCTTTATTTCTCCTGTTGAGAAAAGGGAGCTAACAAGAATAATAGAAAAATTAAGAGAGGAAAAAATAGCTTATGATATGAATGATTTGATTGCTGCAATAGAAATGAGTGATATTAAACCAAACGTAAAAGCTCCTTTGATTTCTTGGCTTAACGACCTAAATTCTACAAATCTTTTTAGTAACGTTACTAGACCGAGCATAGAAGAATTAGCCAAAAGTGGTCAATTAAGTATTATAGACCTGTCAAACTTCATTCACTTAAGAGATAAACAAGTAATAGTAACTTTTATAGCAAGAAGACTTTTTGAAGCAAGAAGATCGAATAAAATCCCCCCTTTCATTCTTTTTGTAGAAGAGAGTCATCAATTCTCTCCAGAAAGGGAGGAAAAGTTTCAGGCCATTTCAAAAAATATTATAGAGACTATAGCAAGAGAAGGAAGAAAATTCAACGCTTCCTTAGTTTTAATTTCTCAAAGACCTATACAGCTAAGTGTTACTGCTTTGAGCCAGTGCAACACTTCAATACTCTTGAGAATTGTTAATCCTTATGACATAAAACATATTTCAGAATCTTGCGAAGCAATAAGTTCTGATATAATGGAGATGCTTCCTGGTTTAAAAGTTGGTGAAGCAATAATAACAGGAGCTGCTGTGAATTATCCTATAATAGTAAGAATAAGGAAGAGGAAAAGCAAGGAATCACCAAAAATTGGAATGAAACTGGAAGAAGCGATACTTAAGTATGAGGAGGAGAAGGAACAAAAGGTTGAAGATTTAAAAGCGTTCTAGCTTACTGCTATAACCTTAGTTGGTTCATCTTTCCCCTTATCCCTTTCTAACCTGTAAAGATAGCCAGTAACTGCATCTTCAAGCCTTTCTTCATGAGATATGAGAAAAATTTGATCAACAAGCTCGCCAACTCTTGTTTTAAGAGTTAATGCTAAATCTTCCACAGCCTTTGAATCAAGGTTGTGAGTGGGTTCATCTAAAACAAGCCATCTTAATTGAGGAGCTAAGACTCTGGCAAAAGCAATTCTCAAAGCTAAACAAGCTACACTTCTCTCACCGCCAGAAGCAATTCCATCTGCGTTTATAAATCTTCCAGTTCTGTCTTTAAGTTGAAGAACATAATCTCCTTCTTCTATGTTAAGCTTAATCTCTATGTAGTCTCTATAAGGATAAAGCGTAGACCAAAGTTTATTCATTTCATAATTTACCGCTTCGACAAACTCTCTTCTCATTTCTTCTTGAGTAAATTTTAAGGATAATTCAAAAACCTTTAAGTCGTTTATGATTTTTTCAAGCTTTTTAATTTCATCAATTTCTTTAACTACAAAATTAAATTCATTTTCATATTCTTTCAACCTTTCTTCTTTTTCTTTTTCCAATTTTTCTAATCCAAGAATTTTTTCTTCCAATTCTTTTTCTTTCACAAAAACTTCTCTTAATTCCTTTTCTTTTTCTTCAAGATTTCTTCCAGAAATCTTTTCTTCTAATTCAGAAATTTTAGCTTCTAAACGCTTAGCTTCTTTCATAAGTTCGTTTAATCTCTCTTTTCTTCCTTCATAATCTTCAAACCTATACCTTATAATTTCTAACTCTTGCAGAATTTCTCTAAGGTGTTTTACAGATTTTTCTGTTTCTTCAATTTCAACCTTAAGCTTAGAATAAACCTTTTCGTTTTCTTCAATTTCTTTGCTTAAATTTATCGAATCTGTTAAGAAGCTATCATATTCCTTCTTTTTTTCTTCCAAATCTTTTATCTCTTCTAGCATTTTTTCAACTTTTCTTTTAATTTTCTCGATTTCTTCAAGCTCTTTCTCGTTTGCAGTTTTGTTTTTTATCGCTTCTTCTAGTTTCTTCCTCAGTTCTTCTATTTTTCTTTCTCTTTCTTTTACGAGCAAATCCTTTTTTTCTTGAGTTAAAACGGAATCACAAACTGGGCATTTTCCTCCAGCCAAAGAAAGTTTTTCTACACTTTCTTCCAAATCTTTTAACTTACTTTCAAACTCTTTAGCTTCCTCCAAGTATTTTTCATTTAACGATTTTTTATTCCTGATTTTTTCTTCTAATTCTTCCAAAGAAAAACCTAATTTGTCAAGTTCTTCTTTGACTTTGAGTTTATTTTCAAGCTCTGCTCCAAGTTTCTCCATTTCTTTTTTAAGAAGACTGATTTTTGCCTTAGCTTCTGAAAGAGAATTCCCAATCTTTTCGTAATAGCTTCTCTTTTCCCTTAAACTTTCTTCTAATTCCTTCAACTTTATTTTTATTTTTTCGATTTCTTTTTCTACTTCTTCCTTACTTCTGCCTTTCAAAATTTCTTCCAAACTCTTAAGATTCTTTATAGTTTCATCTACTGCACTGTTTATTCCTTTTTCTTCTCTTCTTAAGTTTTCTAGAAGTTTTTCCAACTCTCCTAATTCTTTAACTTCCTCTTCCAAACTTTTTTTCTTGCTAAGCACTTCTTCAAAACTCTTTTTTAGTTCTTTTTTTTCAGAAGAAATCTGAATCAAAGAAGATTTTATTTCAGAAATGCTTTTCTTTAAATTTTCTAAATCTATTGATTCTATCATTTTTTGTTTTT
>JAWBVB010000011.1:0-8796 GCA_039004015.1 Candidatus Aenigmatarchaeota archaeon
TTAATTCCTGGTCTAAACTTAATTCTTGGAAACTCAAACCCAAACATTTTGTCTATTCTTTCAAACTCTTTGTCTATATCCTCGAATATGTCAAAAATTCTGACTTCCTTTTCTTTTTCTTTAAGCCTTTCTCCGCAAATTGGACAAAACTCCCACTCGTCCTTAATCTTTTCCCCGCAGCTTGGACATTTTTTTCTCTCAAACATTTTTCAGCCTACTTAAAATTTTGCTGAATAATTTAAATTGTTTTACTCTACTTTTATTTCTTTCCCTTTTTTCTTCTCCTTCTTTGGTAACCTTATAGTTAAAACTCCTTTGTCCATCTCTGCCTTTGCCTTTTCGTAATCGACGGGAACCGGCAAGGTAATTACTCTTCTTAAAGCTCCAAACTTTCTTTCTGCTCTGTAGATTTTTTCTGTCTTTTCGATTTTTTTCTCTTTGTGCTGGGCAGAAATTTCTAGAGTATTTTCTGTAGCCCTTACTGTTACATCACTCTTATCAAAACCTGGTAAATCTGCTCTTACTATTATTTCCTCTTCAGTTTCTGAAATATCTACAGGAAAAGTTTCTACAAAAAACTCCTCGCTTGGAAACTTTTCTAGTAATTGTCTCATTCTTCTTTTCATTCTTTCTAATTCTTCAAAAGGGTCCCAATATTCCCAAAAGACCATTTTTTTCACCTTAGTTAGTGTTTAAATAATCTAAAAAATATAGTACTTAGTAATTTAAATATTTTTCGGTTGTTAACTTTGAAACCTTTTTTTGATATAAGCTCGTTAACCATAAAATTTTAAGTCTTTACTCCTGTGGAAATAAACTTTTTATTTAAGTTTAATTAAAATTAACACATGGTAAGCTTTTTATTCATGATTTTTGGAATAGTTGACTTATTAGGAGGTTTGGCTTTAACTTTTGGTTCTGTTTCGTTTCTCTCTCAAATAGCAAAGTATGTAGGGATTATTCTCATAGCAAAAGGAATTTGGACAATAATTACCAGTATTATCTATTAACCAAAAACTTCCAAAACCTTACCTTTAATTATAGCATCTCCACCTTTTGGTTCAGCAAGAATTTCTCCACATTTTAAACATTTAACAAATGTTGAAGCCTTACTAAAAATTACCTGCTTATTCTTACATTTTTTACACATAACATGAATAAATTTGCTCTTAGGTGTGGAAACAAGTTCCATAAGAATCACAATTTAATTATTTCGAATTTTTTAACTCTAAATCCCTTCCCTCTTGTATGCTTCTTTCCGCAAGTTAAGCATTTGAACCTTAAATCAAGCTTTTTTGTAGGTTTTTCCCTTCCTTTTGGGTTTTCCTTAGGAAAACTCCCATAACCTTTCATCTTTCTCAAAAATCTTCTTTGTCCTTGAGCTAAAGTTCTTCTCTGCCTTTTCTTTGCTATTTCTACTTCATGCTCTGTATGCTTTCTACAAAAAGGACAAAAGGTTCTAATTTTCTTTGGTATCTTCATTTTATCACTCTAAATATTTGGATTTGAATAAAAATTTAAATTACTTTTTAACCTTAAATTCTTCGACTACACCTCTTTCTTTCAATATTCTAACGTTTTCTTCAGGCAGTTTTGCTATATCCCCTTTTTTAAAAGGCCCGTAAATTTTTTCATCGCTTCCTATGAACTGAGGCACATCCTCTTTAAAAACAACCAAGTTTTCCTCTTCTTTTTTTTCTGAAAAGATTTGCTCCAAGATTCTTTTTCTTCTTTCACCTATGGTTTTAACCAAAATATCAAAAAACTCCTTTTCTTCTTCTGTTAAATTTTCTGGAGGAATCTGAGTTCTTACAGTTATTATTGCCTGATTTATTATCTTTCTTTCTCTTCTGTTGAAAATATCCTCTATCAAGGCTTTAACGTTTTTTAATTCTAGAGCAACTTTTCTGTTTTCTTCTGCAATTTTCTTTTTTTGTTGTAAGTATAAGATTAAATTTTGGTAAAAATTCTCGGGTAGCTTTGTAAGTTTTGGTGAATTTTGTTCCTCTCTTTGAACCTTCCTTATAACTTCAAAAGTTATAGTTTCTTCTACCATTTTACCCATTTTAAATTTTTATTTATACTTATTAAATCTTCCTCTTCTGATTTTTTGTAGAAGAAAAATTATGAATCTAAGAAAAATTGAAAAATTTTCTTATCCAATCAATAAGAAAATGAAGCACAAAATTAACCTCTTCCTTTCTTTTTCTTCTTCCTAATTTTTAACTTTTTTAAGGGATAATTCACCGGATTTTTTATAACTATTCTATCCCCCCTCTTGCAAAATTCGTCAGGAGTGCAAACTTTTATATCAGTATAAAAGTTTGGATTGTCGCAGTTTGGTGGTAACAAGTTTCTTTCTTGTCTCAGATGCCATCTTATTTGAGTTCTTAAGTAATTTGCTCTTAATGGAGGGTAATTTCTAGAGTTCCATTCTGTTAGAGTTTTTTCTATTTTCTCTAAATCCCATCCCATGTTTCTCAAAAAGTTTATTAAAATAAACACACTTCTTTTTCTTCCATCCGACAAACCTTTTAAAATATTTTGAACGCAAGGAGGGAAAAATTCTTCTGGAATAGCTTTCATTTTCTTAAACCTTATTTTTGGTAACTCTTCTTTTACTTCTATCTTATGCTTAGCAGACCAATCTAAAGCTTCGACTATTAAACCTTCAGCATCATGGAGCTTAACCTTCTGAACCAAAAATTTTTCATTGACCTTAACTTTTTCAGGAAGTGCTTGCTCTTTTTCGAATTTTTCTAAATCTTCTGGTTTTATAGGCAAGCTTACTAGTAGTGTAGATTCGTGTAAAGAATAAGGAAGCCTGAATAGATGTCGTGAACCAAATACATCCATACTAACAATTTTGAACGGATCCAAACCACTTTCATCAGTTATTTCTTCTATCCTTTTTCCAATTCTTTGTGAAATTTCTAATGGAGAACCTAAGTTAAGGATTTCTTCTTTAAGTTGTTCACGGATATACCACTTAATGTATTCTATAACCTTTTGAAGAAGTTCTGGATAAAGTTTGCTAGAAGGTTGGAAATTTATTTTTTCTGGAAGAGACTCAAAAGGTATTCCAAGATGAAAGCCCTTTCCTCCAGAAAATTTTAGTGTATAATTCTGAACACCATGATCCTTAAGAGCTTCTATTATTTGTTTAACAGTTATTTTTGCTATTTCAAAATCATTAACATCTGGATCGATAAAAATGTCCCACCCAATTCTTAACTCATCAAGTTGTAACTTTGTCATGCTTATGTCTAACTTCATAGGTTGAGACCATCTTTCGACAGAACCATGAAAGGCTATTGCACCCTCAGCTACAGCCTGCAAAACATCTTGAGGGTATTGAATCACATCAGGCCTTTTACCAAAACTTCCATCCTTATAAACAGGAATTACTTCTCTATTCTTTCCAATTTCGATTAAGGCATTAAAAACAGATTCTCTTGAGTACCAATTCCAAACTCTTTGAAAGTTTATAGTCATACCTATCATGAGAAGTTTCTTAAACTTCTCAATATAATAGTAAATTTAAATATTGAAATCTTTTTCTAAAAATATGCAGATATTAAATTTTTTCGATCCATGGAAAAGTAAATTGTGTACATGCTCAATAAAGTATTCCTTTAGTCCATATTCGGGCTGTTCTCATTCTTGTGTTTATTGTTATGCTTCAAGTTACGTAAAAAATTTTTTCCAATGTAGACCAAAAAAAGATGTGATTAAAAAGTTGGTAAGCGATTTAGAGAAAACAGATAAAAAATTTCCAGTTTCAATCTCAAATTCTAGCGATCCTTACGTTCCTGAAGAAGAAAAACTTAAGCTTACAAGGAACTGTTTAAAGTATTTTCTCCTTTATGGATGTAAAGTTTTAATAATAACTAAGTCAGATATGGTTACAAGAGATTTGGATATTCTTTCAAGGATTAGAGCTTGTGTGAGCCTAACAATAACAACTTTAAACGAAGAAATAGCTAGAAAGTTAGAGCCAAAAGCACCTTTGCCTAAGAAAAGAATAAAAGCTTTAGAAAATCTAAGTGAAAAAGGAATTCCGACAGTAGTAAGATTTGACCCAATAATCCCTTTCTTAAATGATGCTGAGATAGAAGAAATAGTTGAAATCTCCGCTTCTGTAGGAGCAAAACATTTAGTTTCAAGTACTTATAAAGCAAGGTTAGATAACTGGAGAAGATTTTCTCTTGTCTTTCCAGAAATTTCTAAAAAATTAAAGGACTTTTACTTTAAACATGGAGAAAAAATTTCCAACTCTTTCTATTTGCCGAGGGAAATTAGGTTTAAGTTGATGAAAAAAGTTAGAGAAGCTTGTGATAAAAATAAAATAAGTTTTTCATGCTGCAGAGAAGGCTTTTTTGAGCTTAACAACTCAAAAAGTTGTGACGGGACGCATTTAATCAAATAAAATCTGTTAAAGTTTTTTGACCCTTTCCCAAAACTTGAGCTTGAATTTTAAACCTTTTCCTTATTTCTTTTGCTAAATCTTTTGCATAACCATGTACACAAACAACTTTTTTTGGTCTAACTTCCTGGATAAAAAGCATGAGTTGTTCAAAATCGCAATGATCAGAAATAGGAAAAGCCTTAACTTTATAGTTTCTCGTTAAAGCCCATCCTGTAAGTACACAACCTTTTGAATTTTCCTTTTCAAGATAGGGAATAGTATGCATCGGCATAACAAAAACCTCTGATTCTTCTCCTTTTTCTAAAAATTTCAAGTTAACCTCGAACTCATTGTAAATTTCAGAATATTTCCTTATAGAATCAGAAACTTGTGGAACTATTCCATTTTTGTTTAAGAGTTTTATTATCTCTTGAGATTTTCCTAGTGTATAACCTCCCAAATTAACTCTAAATCCATTTTTCAACTGTTCATAAACCCAATCTATCAAATCTTTTCTTACATTCTCTACTAAAGGAAATTTATAAAATGGTTTTCCGTAAGTTGCCTCAGTTATCAAAACATCTGCTTGCTGAATTTTTATAGCTTTATGCGTTAAACCTTGCCAAAGTTTGAAGTCACCGGTATAGAGAATTGACAGACTATCTGTTTCTATTAGAATTTGCGTAGAACCCAAAATATGTCCTGAGCTTATTAACCTTACAGAAAAACCGTCAAATTCAATTTTTTTATTTTCCCTTACTATGTTTGCTTCAAAGTAAGGGTCTCTAACTTTTATTAATCTATAAGTTTCTTCTGTACAATAAGGTTTTCTTATAACTTCTCTTGGTGAATGGTCTACATGAGCATGAGAAATAAAAGAAATTAAATCAGAAACTTTTGGATCAAGTAAAATTGTTTCATTATTTATTTTCACAGCAATTCCATTACCGTAAGAAATCTTGACTTCCATAAAAAAATATTGGTTTCTTTCCTATTTCTTCTTTGTCAATTTTTTTATCTCTTTTTTCAGTTTGAGAAGTTGGGTAGAAAAATTACAATTACTACATTTAACATTAAACTTTTGATTTAATCCTTGGCCAAAAACAAAAGGTTCTTTCCATTTTTCCCTTTTCTTTTCAGAATAATTGCATTCAGGACAAGTAAATTCTACTGTCGCTTCTTCTTCACCAACTAACTTAATTATCCTTATCCTTCCTTTTATTTCGCCTTTCGAGTTTGTTAGATCTCGAGTTGTTATGTATTCTATCTTCATTTAACTCATCGGTCTTCTTTTAGGTCTTAAAGCTCTGGAGCCACATTTCCTACATTTGACTTTACCTTCTTTTACTTTTGTAGGATCTGCTCTCATCTTTGTCTTGCAAACTCTACAAACATATACCCTAAAGAAAAGTCTTTGTAAAGCTTCTGGAAAAGATTTTTTTACCATAATCTCAACTCTTAAATACTTATTAAATTAAATTTTTATTTTTAAGTTTGGGCTATTTTATTTAAAGTTTTTTTGTTTCTACTGAATAAATTTTATAGGTTAATTTTATATAGTTTGAAAATTAAATTTTTGTTTTGGGTTTCATGATTAAACCTGAGGTAAGGATTCTAGGTTTTGATGACGGTGCATTTGATTCTAAAACTAAAGGAAAAGTTCCTGTTATTGGAGTAATATTTAGAGGTGGCAAATTTCTTGACGGTGCACTTAAAACTGAAGTAACAATTGATGGTAATGATGCGACTCAAAAAATAGTAAAGCTTATAAATTCTTCCAGACATAAACAACAGTTAAAAGTAATAATGTTCGATGGTGTAACGCTAGGAGGTTTTAACATAGTAGACATAAAAAAATTATACAAAAAAACTGGCTTACCTGTTATTGTAGTGAACAGAAAAATTCCAAACTTAAAAGAGGTTGAAAATGCTTTAAAAAATTTTAAAGATTTTAAAAGTAGGTGGAAAAAAATTCTCAATGCAGGAGAAATAAAAGAGTGTAAAATTAAGGAAAATAAAAAAGTTTTTTATCAATGTGTTGGACTTGAAGGTGAAGATGCCGAAGAAATAATAAAAATAAGTACCACAAGAAGTTTTATTCCTGAACCATTAAGAGTTGCTCATATTATCGCAACTGCTGTAGCAAAGGGTGAAAGTAGTGGTAGGGCGTAAAAAAAGTTTTGAAAAAATAACAGAAGGTTGGTTTGGTTACATCTTTTATGCTGCCTTAGGAATAATTATAGCTTTTCTTGTTAACTTAACTCTTGCTGTTGCTTTGTCAACTGATTTACCAGTAGTTGCTGTGGTAAGTAGTTCAATGGTTCATGATGAAACAACAGAAATAACTCATTATCAATGGCTTGAAAAGAAGTTTGGTTATAACAGAAGCTACATAGATTCTTGGCCTGTAAATAAAGGTTTTGGAATAGGGGACCTACCAATCATTCAAGGGTCGAAAGATTATAAAGTTGGTGATGTGGTAGTCTTTTCTGTACCTTGCGAGAGTTCACCAATAATTCACAGAATAATATACATAAACGAAGATGGTACTTACCAAACAAAAGGTGATCATAATCCAGACCAAATAACAAAATGCTGTGGCACAGAAAAACAAGTTTGTTACACAGAAAAAAATATTTCAAAGGATCAAATTCACGGAAAAGTAATCTTTATAATACCAAAATTAGGATATTTTAAGGTAATAATCTCCGAAATTTTTGAGGGTATAAAAAGAATTTGAGGAGGAATTTAAGTGGAGTTTTGCGCGAAATGTGGAAATTTGATGATAGTAGAAAAAAAGAAAAGGAGAAGCTTTTTAGTTTGCAGAAAGTGTGGTTTAAGAAAGCCATTTAAAAATGAGAAAATAATCCTTACAGAATCCTCGCATGAACCTTCTCGTGGAATTGTCGTTATGGAAAAAGATGAAGGAATAGCTGAGCTACCAAAAACAAGAATAATCTGTCCAAAATGTGAGAATTCAGAAGCATACTGGTGGATGCAACAAACAAGAGCAGCTGATGAGCCGCCAACAATATTTTACAAATGTACAAAATGCGGTTATTCGTGGAGGAGTTATGGGTAAGTTAATTTATTTTATTCAAAAGCCTTCATTGTTTTGTTTGACAAAAAAATCTCCTTAGTTTGAACTTAAAAACTTTTCCTCAAAAAGACTTAAACTATTTAAACATAAAGAAAGAAGTATTTGGTGATGCCCATTTTACACTATAAGCCAAAAAAAGTTGCTGAAATAAATTTCGAAAAGGATAGTAGAATTGCTTTGGTGGGAAAAGTTTTAGAGCAACTGGAAAACAGCTTTATTCTTGAAGACGAAACAGGAAATGTAGAGATATTCTTTGAAGGAAGATTAAGAAAAAATCAAATAGTTAGAGCATTCTGTTCTGTTTTAGAGAATCAGCTTAAAGCAGATATAATCCAAAGCCTGAACGGTTTAAACTTGGAACTTTTTAGAAAAGTAGAGGAGATGTATAAAAAAGCGGGGTTAAGTATTTAAAGCCAAATTTAGCTTTAATATAATAGGGCAGACCATGTTTAGAGCAAAATTAAGCGATGTAGGTTTACTTAGAGATTCCATTTCTACTATAGCTGAGTTGATAGATGAAGGAACTTTTAAAATAGCAAAAGATGGAATAAGCTTAACTGCTGCTGACAGAGCTTTGGTAGCAGTAGTTGATTTTAAAATATCTTCAAAAGCTTTTGATGAGTATGAAGTTGAAAAAGAACAATCTATAGGAGTAAACATGGGTAATTTCTTGTCAGTATTAAAGAGAGCAGGTAGTGGGGATAAAGCAACTTTTAGGCTTCAAGATTCTAAGCTTGAAGTAATTCTTGAGAATTCATCAAGAAGAAAGTTTGTTGTTCCTTTGATAGACTTAACTCAAGAAGAAGTTCCTCCTATAGAGCAGCTTGAGTTTACTTCAAAAGCTGAGCTTAAACCTGAGATTTTAGAAGCGGGAGTTGAAGATGCAGAAGTAGTTTCTGATTCCATTCTTTTTGAAGCTTCAAGAGAAAAGTTTTCTATGATAGCAGAAGGTGACATAAGCTCTGCTCAACTTGAGCTCGAAAAAGGGAATGAGGCCCTTCTGGATTTAAAAGCTGATGGAAACGTTAGGGCAAGGTATCCCTTAGATTATTTGAAAAAAATGGTAAAGGCAGCTAAGGTTGCTGATTCAGTAACTCTAGAATGGGGCCAAGATTATCCTATGAAGTTAAGCTTTAAGCTTGAGGATAAGCTAAGCTTAAGTTTTGTTTTGGCTCCAAGGGTAATGGAAGAATAAGCTTATTTAATTATAGCAGTTAAATCTTTAAAAGAGGTTACTTTAATTTCATAAGTTCTTCTTTCCAAATCTTTTAAAGTAAAGTTATGAACT
>JAWBVB010000012.1:0-8269 GCA_039004015.1 Candidatus Aenigmatarchaeota archaeon
TTTTATTCTTACCGAAGAATTTTCTGGCAAAACAAAGCTTTTAATCTTTTTCCTGTGTAGGTTGTTGAAAGAAATGCCAATTCCTTTTTTAAAAGGTTTTCCTCCTGTTGAGGAATAGTAAGCTGTTGAACCATAAGGAGTTGAAATTATTACACCATCACCAATTAAATTTTCATATTTTTTTCTATCAGCATAAACAGAAAATTTTATCGCTCTTACAGGATTTTTGTTGTGAAGTTGAATTTCGTTTAATGCTATTAGCTTTTTTCCTTTTGCTCTAGCTTCCAATTTTATTTCTTCTACTATTTCATAATTCCTTTTTGAAACTTCTCTCAAAACTTTTTTTAAATCGCTCAACTTATACTCACATTTTTTGCAAACACTTAAAGGTTTTTTGATTACAAGCTTAGGAATTTCAGGAAAAATTCTTTCAGCATATAAAATTGTTCCATCCCCTCCATAACAAACAACTATTTCGGGATTTTTCTCATCAACTTCAAAACCAAATTTTTTAAGGGCTTTTAAAATTCTTTCTTTTTTTAGTGGCGAAACTAAAGCTACTTTCATTCTGATTCCATCGCCTCTCTTACCCTTTCCTTTGCTATTTCCATAGCTGCATCTCTTGGCTTTAATTGCTTTTCTTTTGCTCTTTTTAAAACTAGTTTTGTGTTTTTCTTTATCTTTCTTTCAACAAGCCTAAACATTTTACTCTCATCATACCCTCTATATTCTGCATAAGAAGAAATTACTCCTCCAGCATTTGCTACAAAGTCAGGAACTATTAAAACTCCTTTTTTATAAAGCTCTTCCTCTGCTTTTTTTGTTATTGCAATGTTTGCTGCCTCAACTATAATCCTTGCCTTTATTTTTTCAAAGTTTCTTTCGTTTATAGAGTCAGAAAGGGCTGCAGGAATTAGTATGTCACAATCTAAACCAAAAAGCTCTTCATTATTTAAAACTTTTCCTTTTTGATAATTTATCACGCTTCCAGTTTCTTTTTTAACTTTTAGCAATTCCTCAAAGTTCAGTCCTTCCTCGTTATAAATACAACCTTTACTATCACTTACTGCTATAATCCTTGCTCCATGCTGAGCTAAATGCTTGAAAGCAAAAGTTGCAACATTACCAAAACCTTCTATAGCAACTTTTGCGTCCTTTATGTTTAGTTTTATATTCTTACAAGCAACTAAGGTTGAAATTGCAACACCATAGCCTGTTGAACCAAGCTCATGGGGTAAGCCACCTAGCTCTTTTGGTTTTCCTGTTGCTGATTTTAAAGAACCATTACCTTCAACAAACCATCTCATTTCTTCTTCCCCTGTGTTTACATCAGGAGCAGCTATGTAATACTTTGGGCAAAAAGGTTTCAAGGCTTTTCCGAACTCAAAAAGCAATTCTTTCTTCTTTTCTAAAGAAATTTCTTTCGGATTTGCTATTATTCCAGACTTTGCTCCTCCAAAAGGTAAATCTGCTAAAGCAGTTTTCCAAGTCATTACTCTTGCTAATCTAAAAACTTCTTCCATGCTTACTGAAGAAGTCATTCTTATTCCACCCTTTCCTGGGCCACGAGCTGTTGAGTCTATAACAAGAATTCCTTTAAGCCCAACTTTTGGGTTATAAACTTCAACTACTTTTTCAGGTCCGAATTCGTCTGCAAATTTTTCTATCATACTAATGCCCCCAGTCAATTGTTAAAGGAACGTCGATTCCTTTTACATAATTGTAAGCTTGTAGAGCTGCTTTTGCTCCTTCGGCAGCAGAAGTAATTATTTGTTTGAAAGGACTATCAGTTAAATCACCTGCAGCAAAAATTCCTGGTCTAATCTTATCGCTATTTGGATAGAAAGTTTCACATTTTTTGTTTATCATAACTTGATTGTTTTGATCAATTTTTACCAATTCTCTTACAAAATCTATTTTTGTTTCAAAACCAATTTCCACAAATACACCATCAACCTTTATTTCTCTTTCCTCTTCTGTTAAAACATTCTCGACTATTATCGCCTCAACAAACTTTTTACCCTTTATTTCTTTTACCACACTATCTAAAACAAACTCAATATTTTTCTTTTCTTTCACTTTTTCAACCAGTTCTTCAAATCCTCTAAATTCTTTTCTTCTGTGGATTAAGTAAACCTTTTTTGCTATCTCACTTCCGTTTAAAGCAGCGTCAAGAGCAGAATTTCCTCCTCCTATAACTGCTATAGTTTTTCCTTTAAACAAAGGTAAGTCACAAACTGCGCAATAGGAAACGCCTTTTCCTATAAACTCTTTTTCTCCTGGAACGTTTAGGCTTCGGGGAGTTTTTCCAAAAGCTAAAATCACTGCTTTACTTTCATATTCTTTGCCTGCCGTTTTAACCAAGTAATTATTACCTTTTTCTTTTATTTCCAAGACTTCTTCAAAGATTATTTCTGCTCCTGAGTTTATAGCTTGTTGATAAAACTTTTGCATTAGCTCAAGACCTGAGATTTTTAAAAATCCTGGGTAATTTTCAACCTGAAAAGCTAAGCTTGCTTGTCCTCCGATATCCTTAGTTAAAATCAAAGTTTTCAACTTTCTTCTTGCTGCATAAATTCCTGCTGTTAAACCTGCTGCTGCTCCTCCTATTATTATTACATCGTACATATTAACCAAAATAAAATTTATATTCTAGTTATAATTTAAAAATATGTCTGTAAAACTTGAAGATTACCTTTTACTTATGTTTTCCATGAAAGGTGTGGGTAAAAGAGTTGATTTTAAGCACATAAAAGAAAAAGTTTCTCGCGATTTAAAAAAGTTTTCTGAGGAAGAAATTAAGAAAACTGTTGAAAGCTTGGTTAACCAAGGTTTATTAGAGGAAGCGAACAAACTTTATGGAGTTACTCAAAAGGGTAAAGAATTTTTTGAGAAAATAATTAAAGAAAAAGAAGAAGATTTAAGAAAAGTTAACGAACCTTGGGTTATTGTCTATAAAGCAAAACACTACTATCCTTTTGTTGCTAACACTATTTTTGAGTTTTGTAAGAATAGGTATGTTGGATTTTATTGTCTTTTCACAGAAAAAAGGTTTTTTAGAAGAGATTTTAGAGGGAAAAAAATCGTTTTAAAGTCTGTAAAAGATTTGCTTTTTTTTGTCAACATCCATTATATTGATGTAATTCCATGCGTTCATAGAATTGGCAAAGAAAGGCCTGATTGGCTTGTTGTAGATATTGACCCAGGACCGAAAGTTTCCTGGGAAAAAACAAAAGAAGTAGCAGAAATAACCTATAAAATTTTTGAAAAATTGAATTTAAATCCAGCTATAAAATTTTCAGGGTCAAGAGGTTTCCAGATTTGGAGTCTTATAAAAGATTTTGAAATTCCTGATTTTTATCAACCTTTAACCTTAAGAGGAAAAACTAAAAGAGAAAGAAATTATTTTACTCTATTTTCCGACTTTGTTAGAGTTATTCAAAGAGAAGTTGATAAAGAAATTCCAGGAATAACAACCTCTGAAACTTTGTTGAAGGAAGAAAGGGAGGATAAGATTTTGTTAGATCCTGCAAGCATGAAACCCTTAGGCTTGGTGAGAGCTCCTTATTCTGTTCACTCAAAAAGTGGGCTTGTTTCTTTACCTTTATCGATAAAAGAAATAAAAGATTTTGAACCTCCGGATGCTTCGATAGAAAAAACCTTGGAAAGATATGAGAAAAAGGGAAATGAGTTCATACTTAAGGAAGCAGAACCTTCCAGACTTCTTAATCTATTTAAATCCTAATTTTTAATATTTTCTAAACCTAACTATGATTAGGTGGTTATATGCCAGTTAGCACTGCTCCTTATAGAAGAAAATATGCACATACTAAGGCAAGAGGAAGCGAAACTACTGTAACCTGTGGAGTTTGCAAAAGAGAAGTTCCTAGGTATAAAACTTTTGTTATAACTAAAGGGTTAAGAATTACCGATCCTTTAATTCTTCAACAAACTGACAAAAGGTTTATTCATCTCCTAAGCACAAAAATGAGGATTTGTCCTGCTTGTGCAAGGTTCTGGGGAATTTCTAAACCTGGAAAAAGCATAAGAAAAAAGCACATGAGATGATTATGTTGAAAAAAATAAAAAGTTTGAAAGGAATTCTTTACAGAAAACTTATAAAAAAAGAAAAGAAATCTTTTCCTTATTTTGTACTAAAAAGACAGGAAAGAATAGTAGAAATTCCAACTTATCACGACCTAACAAAAGTTAACGTTATTTACCCTTTAATCGAGCCATTTGCTTTTGCCCACATAAAATGGGACAAACAAAACCAAGAGCTAGTTTATAACCTGATAGAACCTGAGTTAACAGAAAATGAAAAAGAAATTCTTAAGAGAATTTCTGAAGCTTTGATAGAACTGATAGAAGTTGAACTTACTGCCATTAAAGAGCTTTCAAAAGCTATGGAATACTTACAACAAAATGTTTTAAAAATAATAAAAGAGTTTGGGCTTAAGCTTTCGAGAATAACTTACATCAAGCTTATGTACCATATCTACAGAAATTTTATTGGTTTAAATGAAATAGAACCTTTGCTACATGATCCAAACATAGAAGATATAAGTTGTGACGGAGTTAACGTTCCAATCTATGTTATTCATAGAAAGTTTGGTTCGATAAAAACTAACATACTTTACACAGAAGCCGAAAGGTTAAGGGAATTTGTGATTAAGCTAGCAGAAAAATGCGGAAGATATGTGAGTTATGCTGAACCTATACTCTCAGGCACTTTACCAGATGGCTCAAGAGTTTCTGCTACGCTTGCAGGAGATGTAGCAACAAGAGGACCAACTTTTACCATAAGAAAATTCACTACAAAACCAATTTCACCAATAGAACAAATTGAATTGAACACAGCAAGTGCTGAGATGCTAGCATATTTCTGGTACTTGATAGAACATAAGGCTTCTATTTTAATTGTTGGTGGAGTAGCGACTGGTAAAACCTCTTTTTTAAACAGCTTGTGTATGTTTATTCCTTCAGAAGCAAAAATTGTTTCGATAGAGGATACAAGAGAGATAAGAATTCCCCATGAACATTGGATTCCTACCTTAGCAAGAGTAGGTTTTGGAATTCCTATGCCTACTGGTGAAAAATATGGTGAAGTTACACTTTTTGACTTATTAAAAGAAAGTTTTAGGCAAAATCCTGATTATGTAATAGTTGGAGAAACGAGAGGAAAGGAAGCTTATGTTATGTTTCAAGGAATGTCCTCTGGACATCCTTGCTTAAGTACTTTTCATGCAGGAAGCGTTGATACTGTTATTAAAAGGTTGACCTCCCCGCCTATAGAGTTACCACCCACGCTTTTAGAAAGCTTAGATGTTATTGTTATAATGACGCATGCAAAAGAAAAAGGGGAATCTGCAAGAAGAGTTAAGGAGGTAGTTGAAATTCAATCTGTTGACCCTAAAACAGGAGAAGTAAAAGCAAACCCTGTTTTTAGATGGAACCCTACCAAAGATACTTACGAAAAATTTTACGAAAGTATAAAGATAAAAGAGATAGTTGAAGAATTGGGAGGAAAAAGCGAAGAAGCGATAAAAGAAATTAAAAGGAGGCAAAAGTTTCTTGAAAGCTTAAGAGAAAAAGGAATAAAAGATTATATTGAAGTAACAAAATACATTAAGTTTTATTATAAGCAAGCAAAAATTTTGAAGAAGAAAAAATAGGGAAATTAATGAGTTATATTGGATTCGCAACTTTATTGTTTGGAAAACTTGTGGACAAAAATCCTGAACTTTTTTCTTTCCTAAAAGAAAGTTTAGTCAAATCTGGAATCAAAATTCCTTTAAGAAGTTATGTTAGTATGAGTATATTAACTACAATATTAGTTTTCGTTATAAGCCTTATCTTTTTCTACCTTATTTTTATTTTCTTCCAGATACAAGAAGTCCTTTTTCCACTCTATGTCATAGTTATGCCCATAACTTTTTCTTCTATTTCTCTCTTTACACTCTTCTTTTCTCCTTATCAAATAATGCAATCAAAAAAAAGGAACATAGAAACTAACTTGCCTTTTGTTTTGACTCATATGAGTGCAATAGCAGAATCTGGAGTCCCCCCTTATGTTGTTTTTAAAATAATAAGTAATTTCAAGGAATATGGAGAGGTTGCTGAAGAGATGAAAAAAATAGTTAGGAATATCGAAGCTTTTGGTGCGGACCCTGTAACAGCAGCTAGAGAAGTAGCAAAGAGAACCCCTTCTGAAAGTTTAAGGCAGTTATTGTTTGGTTTTGTAACAACGACAGAAGCAGGAGGAAGCATGAAAGAGTATTTAAAAACAGCTGGGATAAGAGCTTTATTTGAGTGGAGAATAAAAAGAGAAAAGTTTTTACAACAGCTAACAACCTATGCTGAAATTTATACTGGTTTACTAATAGCTGCTCCTCTTTTTATAATTTCCCTTTTTGCTGTGATGAATACTATACCAGGAGCTACCACCGTAGGACAATTTGAAATTCTCAGCCTAATGGAACTTATAATTTACGTTATTCTCCCTGTTCTGAACATAGGTTTCCTAATGTTCTTAAGAGGTATGGAGGTAGAAATGTGAAAAAGAATGAAATTTTACTTCTTTTTCCAAGCAGCTTTTTAGCAGTGTTTCTAATTGCTCTAGCTTTTGTTTACTTTCAAACATTAACCAACGTTTTTCAAGTTCTCTTAATAATCGCTTTTGGAGTCTTTATTTCACCTTTAATTTTTCTTAGGTATAATGAGCACAGAAAAGTAAAAAGGCTGGAGGAAATTTTTCCTATATTCTTGAGAGATTTTGTTGAAAGCGTGAGAAGCGGTATGACAATACCTCAAGCTTTAAAAGCACTTTCTTCTAACGATTATAAAACTCTAAGCCCTTATGTAAAAAAAATTGCAGCTCAAGTTGATTGGGGAATTAACGTTGATAAAGCCCTTCAGAATTTTGCCAAAGAAAGTAAGTCAAAAGTTATATCAAGAATTGTTTCAAGCGTTATAGAAACTCATAGATTTGGTGGAAATTTGGCTGACACGCTAGAAGCCTTGGCAAACACTGCCTTAGAAATAGAAAGGTTAAGGACAGAAAGAAAACTTTATCTTCAATCACAAATGATTACAGGCTATATTATTTTCTTTGTTTTCCTAGCAGTAATGATAATAATGCAAAGATTTTTGATACCAAGCCTTTCTCAAGCTAGAAATCCTTTAGAGCAAATGCAACAACAAAATCTTACAGAAAGGTATAAGCTTCTGTTCCAAAATCTTATAATTATTCAAGGATTTTTTGCTGGTCTTATAGTTGGGAAAATGTCAGAAGGGGCAATAATATCAGGAATGAAACATAGCCTTTTTATGATAAGTGTTGGGATAGTAGTTTTACTTATATTTGGGTAATCTCATCTCTACTTGCTCTTCCATAAACTCCATAACCAGAACAATTTGTGGTTAAAGTTAAGATATCATAGTTATTTGGGATTTTTATACTAAAAGAAACTAAAGTTCTTGGTGAAATCGTTAGGTTAGAGTTTTTGCACGATATAACATTTCCTTCTGAATAACATAAATCTATTTTTTCTACTGTAGAGTTTAGGTAAAGTATTTGTAAAGCTAGGTTTCCAAGGGAAACTGAGCCTGTATTTTCTATTTTTCCTGAAAGAGTAGAAGATGATAAATTATAATTTAAGTCGAAAAGAGAAATACCCCCTCTACTACATTTAAGTTGAACATCAGCCTCTTCGCTAGTTGACTGAGTAATTGAAGTTAAAAAAGGGATTAGCCAAAAAGAAATTATAGCAGCTGAAGCTACGGTAAAAGCTATTAGCAGCACAGTAGCTACTAGGGGGGAAATGCCTTTTAATGGCATGGTGACTCTTCTTCTACATATGGACAATGGGTAGTTATCACAAGTTTGTCAAATGGTAAATCAACATCTTCTATGGTAAAGCCTTTGTAAATGGTTTTTGGTAAAATGTTATCCGGTTTAAGCTGATAAGTTTTTATCGTAGTGCCGTAAAATAATGTAGCCGTTAGGTTTCTCAATTCAACATCCATAACATTCTTCAAAATCAATGATATGTTTCCTTTCGTTGGTGTTGAGTTTGTGTAAGAGCAGGAATAAATCTGGAAATCTGCATACAAGCAAGGACTGTAGGTTTGATTGGCAACTTCTGGCAAAGAAGACTGAATAAACCTAGTTGCCCAATAAGTTAGGAGTGTAGCTATACCCATAGTTGCTGCTATAAGTAAAACTGCAGCTACAAGCGGAGATATTCCTTTTCTCATACTTTTATTT
>JAWBVB010000013.1:0-7201 GCA_039004015.1 Candidatus Aenigmatarchaeota archaeon
TTTAATCTTTAAACCCTTTGGTGTAAGCTGGTATTCTTTATTTAAAATACCCTCTTTTTTTAACCAAGCTTTAACCCAGGAAGAACAGTAACTTTGTTGACCTAAGATAAATTTAACTGCACCAACTCTACAAAATCTTTCAATGAACTTTTTCCTTCTTTCAGGGTAATAAATAAAGATTCTACTTGAAATCGATTCCAATTTGCTAATCAGACTGAGAGTATTTACCCTAACAAATGTTTTACTTCTGTTAGTATTAATTTTGTAGCCCAAACCAGCAATTTTCAGAATTTTGTCTAAAATAGGGATGTCATCTTTATTAGAAGATATTATGATATAACCTCTTTTCCTCGCGCTTGGTGAACCATCACCTTCTAGGACACCACAAATAAAATTTAGGGCTGCTGTTTGATCTTTCCCACTTATAATATAATTTATCACATACTCTAAGAGTCTTTTATAATATGTTAAAGTTATAACTCTACTGTCCCGAATTACCAAAGAACCGTAAGTATGTATTTTTGATGACCCATTTCTACTAAATCTTTTTCTTACTCTATTAACTTTTATTTTACAGTTTTTTTCCCACAAATTTTTAATTAGTTCTAGATTTACTTTCTTCTTCAAAGTTATAGAAATATAAGAAGAATCATATTCTGGATTTAGTATTAAACTTTCATGCATTCTTTTATAAAAATTTGCTTGTTCAAAAGTAGATGCGGTTATAGCCCAATTATTTCTTTTAGTTCCATCAGCAAAGTAACAACCAAAATAAAAAAAGAGATTTTCATTTAATTCTATGTTTGGAGTTATATCTAGTTGACTTTTATGTTGAATTATGCTTATCTTATTTTTGCCCCAAACACCAAAATCCAGACCTTTTAATATTGATTTTAACGGTTCTTTGACTTCTTTAGATAATTTTCTTTTTATATTGAATAAGCCACTTCTATTTTTAGACTCGGAGGAAAAGATACAAAAATATTCTTTTCTACCGTTTTTTTCTCTAACTTTTAACTTACATAGCTTAGTTTTTCTCAAATTTCCAAAATGTCCTTCAATTAAGATTAAATCATTCTGTTTGAGTCGTAATTCTTCTGACAATTTACTAGGTAAATACAATCTACCATCATTACCTAACTTAGAATAAAAACCATCTACTTTGTTAATATCAAAAATTAACTCTTGTCCAATAATATTATGAGATAAGCAAATATTTTTTGGAATATAAAAACCTAAATACCCTTTATAAGAACTTATAGAACTATAAAAAGTTTCAAAGTTTATACTTCCCCTTAAGGCATTTACTTTAATTCTATCTTTTAGATTAAAATTATCAATAACCTCAATCGGCAATTTCACGAAACCAACTCCGTTTCTATTCCCTTTCCATACTTTTCCTATAATTTTCACGCTTTAAAATAGTAATACAAAAATTTAAATTTTTGGGTAAATCTACTTAACGCAAACTGCCTTGGCTAAGTTGCGAGGTTTATCAGGGTCATAACCTCTTAAAACTGCTAGCTGATAGGCTAAAATTTGAATAGGAATGATTTGGCATATAGGGTTTGTTTCTCCAACTTCAGGGACTTTTATCCAAAAGTCAAAAATTTCATTTCTCTTTGAAGAAATTCCGATTATATAACCTCCTCTCGCTTTAACTTCGTAAGCGTTAGAAATAATTTCCTTTTCATTTTCTTCTGAGACAAAAACTATGCAAGGAGTATCATTTTCTATTAAGGCTATTGTTCCATGCTTAAGCTCGCCGCCAGCAAAAGCTTCTGCATGGATGTAAGAAACTTCTTTTATTTTCAAAGCTGCTTCTAGAGCAGTAGGATATTGCAAACCCCTTCCTATCAAAAATATATGTTCTTTATCTTTCAGTTTTTCCGCAAGCTTTTTTATATACTCTCTTATACTCTCTGAAGTTAGGTTATAAATTAAATTCCAAAGATATCCCAATTTTTTCCTCCCTTCTTCGTATTTTCCAGCTAAAGCATAAGCTAAAAGCGTTAAAATAGCAAGTTGAGAAGTATAAGTTTTAGTTGAAAGCACACAAATTTCTGGCCCAGCATTCATGAGCAAAGCTTGGTCAGAGTTTCTGTGTAAAGAAGAGCCTATAACATTAACTATTGAAATTACTTTACTTCCTTTTTTCTTCGCGGTTTTTACAGCTTCTAAAACATCTGCAGTTTCTCCGCTTTGCGATACTGCTATAACAAGAGTTTTTTCCGTTAGAAAATCTTCATAGTTTGAAAATTCTGAAGCCAAAACTGTATTAACATGCATTTTAGCTATTCTTGAGAACAAGTAGCTTGCTGTTAAGCATGCATGGTAAGAAGTCCCACATCCTATCAAAAAAACCCCTTTTGCTTCTTTAATCTTTTTTGCAACTTCCATCAATATTTTTTCATCTTGATTTATAGCTCTTTGAATAGTTTCAACTTGTTCAGAAATTTCCTTAAGCATGTAATGTTCAAAATTGCCTTTTTTAACTTGTTCTAAGCTCCATTCCACACTTTTCACTTCTCTTTTCACTTCTCTTTCTTCAGCAAGGTTAAAGAACTTCATTTCTTTATCAATAACAACAAAATCTTTATCGTGCAAGTAAATAACTTTTGGAGTAAACTCAAGAAAAGCAGGAATATCGCTAGCTGCAAAGTATTCTTTTTCACCAACGCCTATAACCAAAGGAGAGCCATTTCTTGTTGCTATAATTTTTTTCTCATCTTCATGAACGACAAGAATTGCATAATTTCCTTCAAGCATTTTGAAAGCATCTTTGCATGCTTCTTCAAAATTTTTTCCCTTTCTCATTTCATACTCGATAAGGTTAGGAATAACTTCAGTATCAGTCTCGCTATAAAAAACAAAGCCGTTACTTTCAAGAAAACTCTTAAGTTCTTGGTAGTTTTCTATTATTCCATTATGAACCACTGCAATTTTTTTATTGTTTGAAATATGCGGATGAGCGTTTTCTTTTGTAACTTTTCCATGAGTTGCCCACCTTGTATGGCCAATACCAATATTTCCAGTTAAACTTTCAAAGTTGATGTTTGAAAAAACTTCTTCTATTTTTCCTGTGTTTTTAACTACTTCTAGTTTTTGACCTAGAATAGCAATTCCAGCAGAATCGTATCCTCTATATTCAAGCATTTTCAACCCTTTCAAAAGAATTGGAAATGCGTTATTCTCACCAAAATACCCAAAAATCCCACACATTATTCGTCAACCAAAGCTTTTGGTATTTTTAAAAAAAGGTTTCCGCATTTTTTGCATTCAAAGGAGTTAGGATAATTCACACTAGAAACTACAACAAAATTTGAACTACATCTTGGGCAAAAGATTTCACTCCAAAAAGCTTTTTTTTCTTTCACAAAATTAAGAAATAAGATTTAAAATAAAAAGTAGACTTAAAAAGAAAATTTTACCATTAAGCTAAGAATTCAAAAAAAAGAAAGAAAAAAGCTTAACTATTACAAATAAATTTATAAGGTTATAATTTCAATTATACTACTATGGCATTTTTGATAGAAGAAGGAAAAAAGCAAAAAGCTTACGAATCCTTGCTTATAACAAACCCAAAACTTTTTTCTTGCCTAAGCAATGAGCTGGCCTTAAAAATCATTTCTATTCTTTCAAAAAAACCTTCTTGTGCCATGGATATAGCAAGAAAGTTGAAAGAACATGAACAAAAAATCTATTATCACTTAAGAAATCTTGAAGAAATAGGTTTAATTAAACTTGAAAGAACAGAAGAAAGAGTCGGAGCCATAGCAAAAATTTATTCTATCAGTTATCCTGTTGTTTCCTTTAAGCTTTTTGAAGGAAAGGAAATAATAAATAGCAAGATAAAGGTTAGAGAAATAAAGTTTTTCAACTCTTTCATAAGAGATGGAAAGTTAGAAGCAAAAATAATAGTTGGTTCACCAGACCCTCATGGAAAATATGCAGCCCAAGCTTCTGATGGTTGTTGTGCAATAGACTTAGCTCTATTTCTAGGAAGTTTGTTAAAAGAGGTTTCTGCAAACTATAAACTTGACACAGAAGTAAAGGAAGAGGAGCTAAAAGAGAACCTGATTTTGGTTGGTGGACCAAAAGCAAACATAATAGTTGAAAGAATAAACAAGAGTTTGCCAATTTATTTTGATTTTCATCGTGAATGGAATATAGTTTCTCCATTTTCTAAGCAAGTTTATGTTGAAGATGAAATTGGGGTAATAGAAAAAATTAAGAATCCTTTCAACCCAGAAAAAGAAATTCTTGTTTTGAGTGGAAAGAGGTTTAAGGGAACAAGGGCAGCAATAATTGGATTAATAAATTATCTTGAAGAAATTGAGAAAGGTAATAAATTTTCTCCTAATTTCATAGCAAAGGTTGTTTTGGGGATAGATAGAGATTCTGATGGAAGAATAGACGATGTAGAATTCTTGGAATAAAGTTAAAGATTTATAAGTTAGTTATAAATCTTATTTGAATGTCCTGGAAAGAAGAATACAAAAAAAGAAGAAACGTTAAGCTTTACTTTAAGGATAAGCTAGTTGATGTTTTACCTATTAGCGAGATAAATGAAGAAGTAAAAAGCAAAATTAGTCCATTTCTTCAAGAAGCAGGAACATTAACTTTAAGAGTTGAAGTAGAGTTTTTTATCAAAAATCCCTTCACAGGAAGAGTTTTGCTTAAGGAAGGAAAAAATCATGCAGAAAATTTTGTTAACACAATAAACAAAATAGCTGGAATTAAAAACATTTGCTTGGAAGCTCATTTTTTACCTTCTTTTAATTCAAAGAAAGTAGAAGCTATAGGAAGAATTGAAATGGAAAGTTTTAAAGATTTGTTAAAAGAAGTAAGCGATCTAAACAGAATTTTGTTGGACCATGAAAGTGTAAATTTTTGCCACTATTTCACGTATCAACTTTTTTTAGACAGCAAAGAAATCTTTTCTGTTTCTTATGCTTCAAAGGATTTTCCTCTAGGTTTTAAAGAAGGGCTTAAAGTTAAACAACCTTACAAAGAAGTTTATTCTTTAAAAGATTTTCCGAACATAATTGAGCATTACCAATTAGTTGGTGATATAATTGCAGATTACTGCAAAAATTACGGGATTTCGCTAAAATGCTTAAGACCAAAAAATTGGTTCTCTTTCTTGAAAAAATTATCGATATCACCAATTAAAAATGGGGAATGGCAAAAGCTTGATGAAACATTTGAGTTAGAGGAATCTGTTACCTTAAGAAACTGGCCAAGTTTTTATGGGAGAAAGCCTATACGGATAGAAAAGAAAGAAGATATTAAAGAAGTGAACCAACGCCTACTTGCTTTCGAGATAATAAGAAATTCTCATCCTATAGGATTTGAGCTTCTCCCAGAAGCTTCTGTTCATCAAATTCCGATAGATGCTATTAGAGATATAGATCCTTTATCTCTTGAATACCAAGATACTCTTAAGATAGTTAAAACCATTCTTGAGTTTGACAAAAGTATAGGGATAAAAGATGTTATAGTAAGGTCTTCAGGAAGCTCAGTAGGAGGCTATCATCTTTTTATTCCTTTAATTTATGAGGAAAACTTGATTTCGCCTTCTTCTCAACTCAAGCTTGAAACTTATGAGAGAAGAAAGAGTCCTGGGGAAATCCTTCTTGATTCTTTAAGGGAAACGATTCTAACTTATTCTTTAATATCTGCTTTAAAAACCGAACTTAAAGTTGGTTTCGATCCAAGAAACTTTTCTGAAAAAATCGAAAGTGATGCAATAATAGACACTACCTCAATATGCTTTAACAAAGGTTGGAAAGCCCCTGGAAGCCTGAACTCAAAGATAAGGTATGGGATATGTCGCTATACAGAAAAACCTTTTGAATCTTCATGGGAATATTTATATTTTACTTCTATGCACTATGTTCACGAAAATCTTGAAAAAATAGAAGAACCGAAAGTAAGCGATAAAGTTAGGAGAGAAAACTTTAAAGTTTTAAGAGACTTTCTTCAGGAAAACAGAGGAAATGAAATAATCTTAGAGTACGACAAAAGAAAAAGATATGAATCCCATTCCGAGCTTTTGAATCATCTTAAAAAGCTGATTTAAATTTCCCCGCCATGATTAGCTAGCCAATTTTCTATCGCTCTTTTTATATCTATTACCATTTCTTCTCCAGAAGGCAACCTTCTTTTTACAGTTATTGGTATAATTTTGTTTTTGAATTCAAGCTTTGCTATTTCTATAGGATTGGTCTCTTTTTCTACTTTAACCAAAATTGGGGCCCCAAGTGAAATTTGCAAAGCCCTTGCTCCAAGTAAGCGAGCAGCTTCAAATCTTGTTAATCTATCTCTAGGCCATATCAAAATCTCACCACAAAAAAAGTTCTACTTTTCCTAACCTCCCATATTTTAAATATTTAAGTTTTATGAATTTTAAAACTTTAAAATTTATGGTTTGAAATGTTTTATGTCTTTAAGTAAGTCTATATGGCCTAAGAAAAGCTGTCTACAACAATATCTCTTAAGGCCTAAATCATCAAGTACTTTTCCTCTTTCTTCTCCAGCTTCTACTCTTCTCTTATATTCTTCATACAAATGACCAACAACTTTCCCACATGTAAAGCATCTTACCGGAATAATCAAAAATATCACCAATAATTTTATTAGATTATTCTACTACCTTAAATCACTTTCGGTTTTTTTACCTCTTACTCCTTTGCTTATGTCTTCTTGCACCTTTCTTGCTTCTTGAAGGTTTCCTTGGTTCAGGTCTTCTAGCATCCGCAACTAATAAATTTCTATCATATTCAAGAAACTTTCTTTTCAGCTTTTCATCCTTAAAAAACTCAACTAAGGCATTAGCAACAGCCATTCTTACAGCATCTGCCTGTCCTGTTATCCCACCACCTCTAACGTTAACTTGAATATCAACTTTTTTAGAAGCATCTCCTGCAAGAACCAATGGTTCAATAACTTTCATCCTAGTAAGCTCAGTTCCCCAAATTTCTAAGGGTACGGAGTTTATAATTACTTTTCCACTTCCTGGTTTGGCTACAGCTCTAGCTATAGAGCTTTTTCTTTTTCCTAAAGTTACTACAGTTTTTGGTTTTTCTTTTTTTACCATCTTTTCTTAGCCCCCAAAGCTATGGAAAGCTTTTCCAAACTTATAAAATTACACTTAAGCTTACTTGCATCAGCTTCTTCAAATTTTTCAAACTTTTTA
>JAWBVB010000014.1:0-6985 GCA_039004015.1 Candidatus Aenigmatarchaeota archaeon
AGACGATGGGAGCGAAGCTATAAGAGTTAAAACTTTTAGAGAAAAAACAGAATTGCTTCAAGATGTAGAAGTGGGTGATCTTGTTTTGGTAGTTGGAAAAATAAGAGAGTATAATAATGAGATTTACATAAACGGCGAACTAATAAGAAAAATTGATCAACCGAACTTTGAAGTTTTAAGAAAGTTAGAAATTTTAAAAGAACTCTTAGAACAGAAAAAAATAATAGAGGAATTAAAAAATTTGAAAGAAAGGATAGAAGAAAGTGAGTTTAAAGAATATGTAAAGGAAAAATATGGACTTGAGGAGGAGGCTTTGGAATTTATAATGAAAAAGCCGGAAATAAAGGAAGATTATAAACCTAAGATAATTAAAATAATTGAAGAGCTGGATGAAGGTGAAGGCGTAGAAATAGGAAAAATTCTTGAAATTTCGAATTTACCTGAAAATATAATAGAAAGGGGGATAGAAGAATTGTTAGATTCAGGGGTTCTTTTTGAGCCAAGACCTGGAATATTAAAGAAGGTGTGAGAATGAATTATGAGGAAATGCTTGAAAAGGCGATAAAAGAATTGCCGAAAGAAATAAAAACAAAGCAGAGGTTTGAAATTCCTCAAGCTGTTTGCGAAATTGTAGGGAATAAAACTATTCTAAGAAATTTTGGAGAAATACTAGCAACTCTAAGAAGAGATGCTAACCATTTATCAAAATTTTTACTTAAGGAATTGGCAACTGCTGGAAGTATTGAAAACAATACCTTAACTTTCCAAGGAAGAATATCAAGAGAAATTGTTCAAAAGAAAATAGAAGATTATGTTAAAAGATTTGTGATTTGTAAAGAATGTAAAAACCCTGATACAAAACTTGTAAAAGAAGATAGAATAACTATAATGAAATGCGAGGCCTGTGGAGCAAGGTCTGCAGTCGAAAGTATATAAAAATTTTTTGCTTATTTCAAATTAGATGGGAAAAATGTTTTGGAGTAAAGTTTTTGAGACAAAGTATGATATAGTTGTGGCTATTTGCGATGAGGAACTTATAGATAAGGAAATAGACAAGAAGCTAAAAATTAAGGTTACAAGAAATTTCTATGGTGGGGAATTAGTAAACGAAGAAACTGCTCTCAAACTGATGAAGAAAGCAACCATAGGAAACCTTATGGGGAAAAGAATAGTGGAGCTTGCTGAAAAAAATGGATTTATAACAAAAGAAAACATTATCTTAATTAATGGCATTTCTCATGCGCAATTTGTTAAAATCTAGAAAAGCTGAATTTTTTGTAGTTTCATCTGTTGCTATCATAAGCATAATTTTTGTTTTAAGCAAGTATATAGGACCTCAAACCCTGCTTGATACTTCTTCTGCAGTTTTGAACGAACCTTTTATTTTTGATAATATCGTGGAAAAAGCTATAGAAACTGTTAAAATAAGTAAGAACTGCGAAAATCTTATGTACAACCTTGATGAATACAAGAATTTTGTTGAAAGTTTTTACGCTAGAAAAAACATAAAGATAAGCATAAATTATACCATTTCTTCGCCTTGTGAAGATGATATTTTAAGAACAAATTTTAATATCCAGCTTATAACTCCAAACATAAGAATGATGAAGGAATTTGAAGTTACAAAATAGAACTTAATACTTTTTCTACATTCTCACCAAAGATTATTTTCAGATAAGGTAAAAATTCCAATCTAATTTTTTTTGTCGAACAGTGTAAAAGTTGCGAAAGTTTGATTAATAATTCTTTCTCTTCTTTTCTCATTGCTTTAGTTCCTCCAAGAATTATTAATTTTTGAGGATACTCGTACTTTGTAAATTTTCTGTACATTTCTTTTTTAGCTAAAGCTACTCCAGCTGTCATTAAATCTATCATATAACCTCTAAACCTCCAATTTTGGGCAAGAGTTATTCTTTGTCTAAACAAATCTGCTTTACTCAAAGCATCAAAAGCCTTTGCTATTTCTTCTGGTTTTTCATATTCTTTTGTTATATTGTTTTCAATCCACCAAAAAATTTCCTCAGGATCTTTATCTATATTTGTTACAGATAATTTTGCTGAAATGCTAGACTGAGTTTTAAAAATAATTTTTAAAGCATCAAAAATTGTTGTTTCTTTTTCTCTAAAACCTAAAACTTCTAAATCTTCAAGAGTAACCTTTTTTCTTCCTGCTGCTACAACTTCTAAGTCGTTTATTGCAGCTCTTAAATCACCTTCTGCTCTTTTTGCTAAGTTTCTTAAAACTTCTTTTTCCACGCTTATTCCTTCTTTTTTGCATATTTCTTCTAACCTTTTCTCTATATCAAAAACGTGAATTTTTTTAAACTCAACAAGAATGCATTCTTCTCTTAAACCTTTAAGTTTCGGGTCATAAGGGTTGTTAGCTGTTAGTATACAAGGATAGTATGACTCCTTTATTATTTTTATGACTGCACTTATTCCACCAATGTCTTCCCTTCCAGCAATACCATCTACTTCATCTATAAGAAAAATCCTTGATTTTTTGAACAAAGGTTTTTGAAGCATACTTCTTCCAAAAACCTCTTCTATCTGAGTTTTGCTTCGAAAATCGCTAGCGTTCATCTCAACAAACTCTAAATCCTTTTCTTGAGCGTATGCTTGAACTAAAGCAGTTTTTCCTGTTCCAGGAGGACCATAAAAAAGCATTGCCTTACTCCCAGGTTTCCAATTTTTAATCCAGTTTAAAAATTTTTCTACAGCTTCTTTTTGATTCACAAATTCCTTTAATGATTTTGGTCTATACTTCTCGCTCCACATTTTTTAGCCTTTTATTGTTTGCTTACTAAGAGAAATTGAGCTAAAAGACTTTCCAACTGAATTAACTCATTTCCACCCATGCTTAGCCTAAACTCATATTCTCCACATTTTTCCACTAGTTTAACTTTTAAATCTTCGGAAATGTTTAAGGAATAGATTTGTCTGTGAATTTCTGAAATTATATCACTTCCGCTCAAACCTTGTCTCAAAATTAAGTCCTGCAATTTTTTTCTAGCATCTTCAAACTTTCCTTTTAGCGTTAACTCTAACATTTCTTTAACATCCATAGGTTTAGCTCGTGAGGCAACATCATAAATAGTTTCTGCTGTAATTTTTTTGTCTATGGAAGAGGCTGCTTGTAAGAGATTAGCAACTTTTCTTAAGTCACCTTCTGAGATTTCTATCAAAGCTTGGAAGGCATCCTCAGTTATTTTTAATTTTTCTCCTGCAGCAATTCTTTGGATAAATTTTCTTATGTCAGCATCGCTCAGAAGTTTGAACCTAAAAACTGCTGTTCTGCTTTGAATGGGCTCGATTATTTTGCTACTATAATTACAAATTAGTATAAATCTAGTTACTGAAGTATAACTTTCCATAGTTCTTCTTAAAGCATTTTGTGCATCTGGAGTTAAAGCATCAGCTTCATCAAGAATTATTAGCTTATAAGGAATTTCACCTATTGGTTTAATTCTTGCAAAATCCTTGATTTCTCCTCTAATAACATCAATTCCTCTTTCGTCGCTTGCGTTTTTTTCTAAAACATTTTGGCGCCAGTTTTTGCCGTAAAGTTCGTAAGCTATACAAAGTGCTACAGTAGTTTTTCCTGTGCCAGGAGGACCAGCAAAGAGCATATGAGGAATGTTTTTTTCTTCTACAAAAGTTTTTATCCTTTCAACAACATGCTTTTGATTTATTACTTCACTTAACTTTTTTGGCCTGTATTTTTCAGCCCATATATTTAACTCCATAGCAACCATTCAAATTATTGTTTATTTAAGATTTAAATATAAACTTTATAAATATGGGTTTTTAAAATTAAAAGTAGAGAAAATGAATTTAAAGTTATTAGGTTTATCTGTTTTAATTTTATTTCTTTTGATTCCTGTTGCTCTTTCTGCTGTAGTTGAAATAACAATAGAATACGAAGAAGTTTGTGTGATAAACGGAACTTGCGATTCAGGAGAAACTTGCTCAAATTGTTTGCAAGATTGTCCCTGTCCAGGCTCGCCAGGATGCTGTGGAAGCTCTTGCGGCTGTGGAGCAGGAGAAGTTTGTAAAAATGATGTTTGTGTAACTCCAACACCTTGTGATCCAAGAAGAGATATAAGTTGTTGTATTCAAACATACGGCCAATGTTGCGATTGTGCAGGTCTAGGTTATTCAAACTGTTATATAGTTCCTTTTAACACTATCTATAAAGATTGTAAAGATCAGTGCATGCATGTTTGCCCTGGAGGTTGTAGACAATTTACCGATTCTTCAAAATGTTTAAACGCAGGTTGTAAATGGTACAATAATGCTTGTCATGAAACTTTTACCGGAAGCTGCTCAGAATTAACTGATTATGAAAGTTGCACTAATGTTGGTTGTAAGTGGTGTGAAGGAGTTTGCAAGGATGAATGTAAAATAAACTGGAACTTAACTATTTCTAAATACTTGGAAACTACTGTCAATACTCCTATTAACGCAAGTGTTGAGATTAAAAATACAGGAGATAAAAGTGTAACAAACGTAAAAGTAAATATCTTTAACGTCTCTCCTGACATAGAATACCAAGTTTCTCCCAGCTCCTATTCAAGAATTTCTCCTGGTGAAACAAAAAGTTTTGTTATAACTCTTAACCCAAAGAAAGTGGGAAATTATGAGATTAGAATAAACATAACTTCAAACGAAGTTTTTCATGTAACTGAAATTAATTTAATAGCAAATGAGCCACCTTCTTTACACCCTGAGCTTTTAACCATGATTATTTTATTATGGATTATTGCTGGCTTAACAATAATGCTTACTTTCGTTTCCTACAAGCTTTACATGAGAAGAAAAATGAAAAAAGTAAAAGTTGTAGAAAAACCTGAGGAAAAACACAAAGAAGAAGCTGAATACTCAGAGTAAAGCTTTTTCTAATTTTTTATATAAAAGTTAAAAGAATAAACATTAAAAGTGTTGGTTATGGAAAAAGTATCAGTCCCAAAAAAGGAAAATAAGAACATAGAATTTAAGGAAAAGCTAATCTCTTCTGTACACTTGAAAGAAGATAAAAAACAACATTTAGCATCGCAAATGAAGTTTAGGCTTGAGGTAGGTGATGGAAAAGCAGTTTATATTCTTGGAGTTGATGATAAAGGAAATACAAAAGGTCTAAGCGAAATAGAGTTTGAAGAAAGCTTAAATGTTTTGAAAGTGATAGCTAGAGAAATAAATGCTGAAATCGAGAAAGTTGAAAAATTTTTAGAAAACGGAAAAATTATCGGAAGAGTTCTAATAGTAAAAAAATATGAGAGCAAAGGAAAACAGCATATAACTATAGGAGTTTGCGGTCATGTTGCTCATGGAAAATCAACTTTGATAGCTACTTTAATGACTGGTAAGCCAGATAAAAATGGGAGAGCTTGGCTTTATTTGAATGTTTTACCTCACGAAATTGAAAGAGGTTTATCTGCTGATTTACATTATGCTTTGTATGGTTTTGAGAAAGGAAAACCTTTACACTTGAATAATCCTCTAGATAAAAAAGAAAGAGCAAAAGTTGTTGAAAAAGCTGAAAAAGTAATTAGCTTTGTGGATACCGTAGGGCATGAACCTTGGCTAAGAACTACTATTCGTGGATTGGTAGGACAAAACTTAGATTATGGCATACTTATTGTAGCTGCAGACGATGGTATAACCCACATCACAAAAGAGCACTTAGGAATAATGTTAGGAATGAATTTGCCTATAATAATTTGCATGACAAAAATTGACAAAGTAGGAGAAAGGAGGATAAAAGAAGTTGAAGAACAAATAGAAGAATTGTTAAAGTATGTTGGAAAAGTTCCTTTCTCGATTAAGGAAGAAAAGGATATTGAAGTAATAGTAGATAAAGTTGAAACAATAGTTCCTATAATAAAACTGTCTTCAAAAACTCTTGAAGGATTTGATTTGTTAAACAAGCTTTTGTACTATTTGCCTGAAAGAGAAAAAGAAATAGAAAAACCTTTTCTCATGTTTATTGATAGGGTATACAATGTAAGTGGGGTTGGAACTGTTGTTTCTGGAAGCATAAAGCAAGGAAAGCTTAAGGCTGGCTCAGAATTATTGCTTGGTCCTGATAATTCAGGTAATTTTAAAAAAGTAAAGGCAAAAAGTATAGAGATGCATTATTGTCCTTTGGAAGAAGCTAACGCAGGCCTAGTTGTTGGAATTGCTATTCATGGAGTTAAACATGAAGAAGTGAAAAGAGGGATGATTCTTTGTGATAAGGAAATGCAACCAAAAGCCGTAAGAAGTTTTGAGGCAGAAATCCTAGTTTTAAATCATCCAACTCGCATAGCTTCAGGTTATGAGCCTGTTGTTCATTATTATACTGTAGCAGAAGTGGCAAAGATAGAGTGCTTAGATAAAGAATACTTAAAATCTGGAGATTCGGGAAAAGTCAAATTTACTTTCAAGTATTCTCCTCATTTTCTCGAAGAAGGAGGGAACTTTGTCTTTAGAGAAGGAAAAACAAAAGGAATAGGAACTATAACAAAAATAATCAGTTAGGTTAGAATATGAAAATAACCCTGAAAAAAGCGGCAAAAAATCTACTTGAAAAAAATTTAAAATTAAAAAAAGATGAAAGGGTAGTGGTTGTAACTGATAGGAGAAATTGCCGTATATTTAAAGCAATTTGCTCTGCTGTTAAGCTTAAAGAATGTAACCTTAAAAAAGTAAGAATAACAAGAAAAAGACAGCATAGTGAACCTTTACCTTACCTGAAAAAAGCTTTTGCCCAAAGTAATGTTATACTCGGTATTACTGACAAAAGTATTTCCCATTGTCCTGAAGTGAAAATCGCTAGAAAGGAGTATGGCACGAGAGTAATTTCGATGGTTGAAGTTGACGAAAAATTATTTTTAAAAGGGATGAAAGCAAATCAGAAAAAAATAAAAGCTATTGGAAATAAACTCGCAAGAAAATTGAGAAATTGTAGAAAAGTGAAGATTTTTACCAAGACTGGAACTAATTT
>JAWBVB010000015.1:0-6562 GCA_039004015.1 Candidatus Aenigmatarchaeota archaeon
GCCAAAAACATGAGAAGCATCGTAAACGATCATCAAATCCTCTATTTCTTCTCTTATCTCCTTTACAGGCTGTGGAAAAAGAATCATGGAAGCTCCCAACATTACAAGCTTTGGTTTAACTTTTTTTATCAATTCAACGCTTTTCTCTACATCTATGTTCATTTTCTTTTCATCAAAAAAAATCTCAACACTTTTTAAACTTCTCACGCCTGCTAAACCATATTGAGTTGAACTCACATGAGCCCCGTTTTGAATTCCCAAACTTACTATTATATCCCCTGGCTTACAGAATGCTGTATAAACTATAAGATTGGCTATTCCTCCAGATATTGGCCTGACATCAGCAAACTTTGTTTTAAATTTTTTTCTAAAAATTTCATTGCAAAATTCTTCGATTTCATAAGAATATTTTGTTCCTTGATAATGGCATTCTTTTCCTGAATGTTCATTATACCTTCCTTCAAAATCAGAAACAAAAAGCTTTTCTGCTAAAGGTGATAAAACACTTTCTGATGCTATTAAATTTATGCACTCTTTTCTTCTCCATTCATTTTGCTTTTTCACTATTTCAAAAACTTTTTCTTTCAAGTAAAGAACCTCCAAAACCCAAGAATGGTAAAGAAGATAACAACTGCTATAAGTATATAAGCCAAATGTGTTTTCTCCATCCCATTAGTTAAAAGTTGAAAAGCAACAAAAATCATTATAGCATCTCTTACTAATCCTTTTATTCCCATTTATTTCAACTCCCTAAACTTTTTCTGTATTCTTGCTATTCCCAATTTTCTACACTCTTCTGGCATAAGTTCACCTTCTGGACAAAATCCCCTCATACAACTTGGTCCCGCTCTTTCAAATAGAGTTGGTGCAATTCTTTTAACTATTTTGAGCATTTCTGTTGCTGCACTCCTTATTTCCCATTGTGCCCTTGCACAACATCTTAAATTAAAGAAATGGCGAAGCTCTCTAGCGTTCATAGTAACAACAATATTAGTTTTAGTTGCATTAGGAAGAATGAACCTTGCATCCTCATAAGCTACTCCCTCTTTTACAAATTCTTCATACCATTCTGCTATTTTCCCCATTATTTCTATGAATTTTTTCCTTTTTTCTTCGTCAAGCTTTGGTGGAATAACATACCATTCTTCATTAGTATCAATCTTCACATACCTTTGACTTTGCTGTGTATATGAAGCTATTCTATGTCTTACAAGCTCATGAGTCAAACTCCTTGAAACTTCTTCTAAAGCAAAAGTAAAAGAAGCATGCTCTAAGGGAGACAAATGGTTATGCCTAATCAAATCTCTTATTATTTTTTTAGTCTTTTCTCTTGACATTTCTCTTTTATATTTTTCGAAAGTAAAAGAAGGTGGCTTCTTTTTAAAGGAAGTTGTAGCAGAAGCTGCAACTACCAACTCTGGATTGGGAGTATAAGCTAAAAGTTTAACTCTCATAATTAGAAGTAATTACCTATTTTCTATTTAAATCTACCAGTCTTTTATCTTTTCTGCTATTTCGTTTACCTTTTTTTCCAAATCCTCCAAGCTACCATCATTAATTACAAGAAAATCAGCCTTTTCTAAACATTTCCTAGTTTTTTGCCCGTATTCAGGTTGGTTTTCTCCCTGATCTCTTTTGTCTATTTCCAAAAATTCCTCCCAAGTTTTTGGGTCAAACTCATAATTTCTTTTCTTTATTCTTTCAAATCTTATTTCTTGCGGAGCATCCACACCAATTAAAACAAATTTATTACCAAATTTTTTCTTAAGGAAATCTATCTCCCCCGGATTTCTTATCCCATTTATTATTATAACCTCCTTCTCTTTTTGTAGATGCTCGACTGCAAGCATAGCCAGGATATGTGTGCCATACTTTTTTCTTAACTCATTACCAAAATCTTGCAAATCTTTTCTACTAAAATTTTTATTCTTTTTCTTTTCGAGTTCTGCTTTAATGATAGAAGAAAGAGAAATAGTATAGCAATTAAACTTGTTTTCTAAAAATTTTTTAACTGTATCTTTTCCAGAAGCCAACGTTCCTGTTATTCCAACTATTTTTTCCATTAAATTACTTTACTCGTTAATTTATAAAAATTTAAAAAAACAAAAAGAAAAAATTTAAAAAAGTTTTTACAAATCACATGCTCTCAATGTTTTTCTTCCGTTAGCCTTAGCTCTTGCCATGGCAGTTTTAAGCATATCTCCAATCTGTTTGTCTAAAGCTGTGAAGAAGTCTCCTCCGACTCTGAAACCTTTTAGTTGAGCTTTAACTGCAGACTTAACGACCAATGCCACCTTTACACCTCCTTTTCTATTAATATAACCGCTATTTAAATTAAATACTTTTTCTTTAAAAACTTTAAATATTTGTTAATTAGAATTGAATAAAGTGATTTTTATGGCTTTAAGACCTGGAAGAACTATGAGAAGAATAGAAAGACCTTACACTAGAATAAGTAAAAAAGTTCCAAGAAAAAGTTATGTTGTTGGTGTACCTTATCCAAAAACACATCAATTTGAAATGGGCAATAGAGGAGATTATGATTTAACTTTATACTTAATCGCAAAGAAGAGTGTGCAAATAAGAGATAATGCCTTAGAGGCAGCAAGAGTAGTTGCCCATAAATTTTTAGAAAAAAATCTTGGCTCAAACTATTTTTTTAAAATTTTGGTATATCCTCATCATGTGTTGAGAGAAAAGCCTATAGCAACAGGTGCAGGAGCAGATAGATACTCAAGAGGAATGAAGCTAGCATTTGGAAAGCCTGTAGGCACAGCAGTACAAGTTAAAGAAGGCCAAAAGATTATGATGCTTATGGTCAATAAACAAGCTTTAGAAATAGGAAAACAGGCCTTAAAGAAAGCTGGTCTTAAAATTTCTACTCCTACAAGAATTGAAATCGAAGAATAAGATATCTTTAATAAAAGTGAAATAATTATTATGGATTATATTAAATGGCTCGATGAACTTTCTAAGGATTCTGTAAACATAGCTGGAGGTAAAGGTGCAAACCTAGGTGAAATGATAAGGCTTGGGCTTCCTGTACCTCAAGGATTTGTGATAACAACCAATGCCTTTGAAAAATTTATAGAAATCAATAAAATTAAAGATATTATAGATGATTTGATAAAAGAGTGCGACGTTGACAATACTGCCCAACTTCTTGAAACTTCGCAAAAGATAAAGGAACTCATTTTATCGCAAGAATACCCAGCAACTATAAAGAACGAAATTATAGAAGCTTACGAAACCCTTTCCTATAGTGAAGTAGGAAAAGAATTAGAAATAATCAAGTCTGGAAGAGATTTAGCTTTAGTTGCAATTAGAAGTTCTGCTACAGCAGAAGATTTACCCACAGCAAGCTTTGCTGGTCAACAAGCCTCTTTCTTAAATGTTAAGGGAAATAAAGAACTTTTGCAAGCTGTTAAAGAATGTTTTGCAAGTTTGTACGAACCAAGAGCAATTTTCTACCGAGCAAAACAAGGTTTTAAGCATGCAAGCATCGCTGTTGTGGTTCAAAAAATGGTCAATAGCGAAAAGGCGGGAGTAATGTTTACTGTTAACCCTGCCACTGGGGAAGATAAAATAGTTATAGAAGCTTGTTGGGGTTTAGGTGAAACCCTAGTTTCTGGTAGGGTTACTCCTGATATCTATATAGTCTCGAAAGATGGTAAACTTCTTGAGAAAAAAATTGGCTTAAAAGAAATCATGCGAGTGAGAGATTTGGCTACCGATAAAACAGAAGAAATTCCTGTACCAAGAGATAAAAAGGGGAAACAAATCTTGACAGAAGAAGAAATAGCTAAGCTAGCTCAATATGGAGTTATACTTGAAAATCATTACGGCAAACCACAAGACATAGAGTTTGCGATAGAAAGAAACAGAATATACATAGTCCAGACAAGGGCTATAACAACAATAGGAAAAATAGAAGAAATAAAAGTTGTAGGTGAACCTATTCTTAAAGGCTTAGGAGTTTCACCTGGAATAGCTTCAGGAACTGTAAAAATTGTTTTAGACTTGAAAGATATAGATAAGGTTGAAAGGGGTGATATTTTAGTTACAACAATGACTTCTCCAGATTTGGTTCCAACAATGAGTAAGTGTGCAGCTATAATAACTGATTCAGGTGGACAAACCTGCATAGCTGGAGATACTTTTCTTCTAACACCCAAAGGTTTTGTTACTGCAGAAGAACTTTATGAAAAATTTATAAACAAAGAGAAAGTTTATATCCTTTCTTTTGATTGTTTTGAAAATAAACCTGTTTGGAGAAAAATCAAAAGAGCTTTTAGGAGAACTGCTAAAATTATAGAAGTTTCTATTTCACAAACTGGAAGAATTAGAGACAACTCAATAAGAATAACTCCAGACCACAAAATTTTTACTTATGAAAAGGAAAAATTAATCAAAAAAGAACTTCAAGAAATTTTAAATAATAATTTAGCAGTTTGTGTACCAGTTGCCTTACCAAATTCTGAATGTAAAATTTGTAACGAGAAGCTTGGATATTTAGTTGGAAGTATTCTTTCTGACGGTTATTGGAGAATCCTCAAAGGAAAGTTAAGAAAAGGTTATACAGTATTTATTCAAAAAGAAGGATCAAAAGCTAATTTTATTAACACAGTCGCAAACTATTTTAAAGAAATTTTTGGTTATGAATTTATCGGACTAAAAGAAAAAATAATTCAAACAGAAATAAGAGGAGAGGAAGTTGGAATAGCAAGCGATTTTCTATCAAAAAAGCTTTATCCTGCTTTGATGTTAGAAAAGATTTACCAATACTTAAGTTCTTGGTGTTTATTCCTCGATGAAAGTACTTCTCTAGCTTTCCTTGCAGGAATTGTTGATGGTGATGGAACAATCTCTGGTAATAGAATTCAAATTTATGTCTCGGATGAAAATATATTAAGAGGAATTGTAATAACTTGTTTAAATCTAGGAGTTCTTCCACAAATAGTTAAAAATAGAGGAATTTATAATGTTCAAATTGTAGAGAGAATAAGTGAAATTCTAGAAAGATGCAAAAGAATTAAAGCAAAGTTGAAAGAAAGAAGAGTTGGAACCAATTTTGTGGCTAATCAAATTCTTGAGGGAATTGAAGAGAGATCAAACTGGAAAGGAAAAATGAAACCTTACATAAAGAAAAATCTCCTAATCGATAAAAATAAAGTTGAAAAAAGAGTTTTGTCTATGGTTGAAGGAACAGAAAAAGAAGAATTCAAAAGAATGTTAAACTCAAACTTAAGGATGGTAAGAGTTAGGAAAACTGGTGAAATATTCGAGACAGAAGTATTTAATTTTGAGGTTGATGCTGAAGAAGAAATTAATAAAAATTATATCGTATATACTAAAAGATACACTCCTTTACTAGTTTCAAATTGTCATGCAGCAATAGTTTCAAGAGAAATGAGAATTCCATGTGTTGTGGGAACGCTAGCTGCAACAAAAGTTTTAAAAGACGGGCAGGAGGTTACTGTTGACGCATATCGTGGCTTAATCTATCCCGGAAGAATCCAAGTAGAAACACCAGAAATCGTAGCCCCAGAAGAAGAGGAAGAAGAGATAAAACCAACTATTACTCAAATAAAAGTTAATCTTGCTTTTCCAGAAGGTGTAGAAGAAATAGCAAAAAGAGTTGATGGAGTTGGTTTGTTAAGAATTGAACATATGATACTTAAATCAGGAAAGCATCCGGTAAAACTTGTTAGAGAAGGAAGGAAAGAAGAGTACATTCAAGTTCTTCTTAATGGTATAAGACCAATCGCAAGAGCATTTTATCCTAAGCCTGTATGGGTAAGGACCTTAGATGCTAGAACAGATGAGCTAAGGCATCTAGAAGGAGGGGAAACAGAACCAAAAGAAGACAATCCTATGCTTGGGTGGCATGGTATAAGAAGAAGCTTAGACGAACCTGAGTTACTTAAAGCAGAATTTGAAGCTATCAAAACTTTACATGAAGAAGGCTTGGATAACGTTCATGTAATGCTTCCTTTCATAATTTCTGTTGAGGAGTTAAGAAAAGCAAAAAGAATTGCTTTAGAAGCTAGATTACCAAAAAGCTGTAAGCTTGGGATAATGGTGGAAGTACCTTCTTGTGCTTTAATGATAGAAGAGTTTTGTAAAGAAGGAATAGCCTTTGCTTCCATTGGCTCAAATGATTTAACCATGCTTACTTTAGGTGTGGATAGAAATAACGCAAAACTATCAAGTCTTTACTCAGAAATGCATCCTGCAGTATTAAGGCTAATAAAAGAAACTATAAAAACTTGTAATAGATATAACGTGGAAAGCTCAATTTGTGGCGAAGCTCCAAGCAATATTCCAGAGATGGTTGAATTTTTGGTTGAGTGTGGAATTTCAAGCATTTCAGTTAATATCGATGCGATAAAGAAAGTAAGAGAAATAGTTGCAAAAACCGAGAAGAAAATTTTTGAAGATTTAAGGAGGAGAGAATAATGGATCCTATACAAGAATTACAAAATTTGATAAATTGGATTTTATTTTCTTTTGATTCACTTTTAAAGTCCCTTCCTTATGAGTATGTTTTGCTTTTTGTTGG
>JAWBVB010000016.1:0-6538 GCA_039004015.1 Candidatus Aenigmatarchaeota archaeon
CTCTATTGACTTTACTCATGCCCTCGAAAATGTTGAGCGAAGTTAAAAAGGCCCAGACAAGGGTATAGATAGCAGCAAATGGTAGAATGAAAAGATAAATTATAGCAGGCACATAACCCCATTCCCTTGGCAAACCAATGAATTGCAAAACATCTTTAGCTGCTTCTGGTAATGGTTGATATTTAAAACTTTCTGGAATCTCTAAGTATTGAGGAAACTCTACAAATTGAGGTACGATAAACAATAAAACTACTAAAATTAAGAAAAGTATCAATCCACTTGATATCCTACCTTTTGGCTTTGGCAAAACACCGCCAACAGCAAGAAGGATTAATATAAAAATTAAAATGAAAATCACGCCAGTGAATTGTGGTAGAATTGAAATTATTTGAGTTGCAAGATCTTGGGCAAGAACAGAATTAACTAAAAGAGAAAGAAAAATTAAGATTGAAAAAATTCTTTTTTCCATAATTTTATTTTAAATTCATAGAATTTAAGTTTTTGCTAACTCCTTTTTTCTTAAAAAGAGAAGGAGAGAAATTATGAATATCAGAAATAAGAGAAGGAGAGAAATTGCAATAAGTTGAACTAAGGCTCGAAAATAATAGAGAGAAGCAAAAAGAACATAAAAAGCTATTGCGAAAGATATTATGAGATTGACAGATCTTTGAAAAATTTTAAGCTTCTTTAAAAATCCAAAAGCTAGTAGAAAACTCAAAAGGAAAAGTAAGAATTGAAACACAACTTCTATCATTTAGCTTACCTCTCAGTTTTAAGTTCTTTGTATTTTTTGTACCAATCAAACCCTTTAAGGTCTTTACCTAGTTCTTTAGCTAACTGCTCTAATCTTCCGATTTCGCTTTCTAATTTGCCCCAAACTCTCATTTTTTCCAATGGGTCTTGAGTTTTATTAAAACTTTCCCACATTTCTTCGCAATTTTTAATTCCATCATCAAACATTTTTTCTTTTTCCTCCAAACCCCAAATTTTTTTAATGCTATACTTGCCTATACCAAAAATGAAGATTGAAGCAAAAGCTGCTACTACCAAAAAAGCTGCTAAGAAAGGAAGCAAGTACACTAAACCCAAATAATATAGGGAAAAAATACCTAACGCAGAAAAAATTAGAGAAAGCATTAAATTAAGCCTGTTTGTGGATTCACCAAAAATTTTGGACTTTCTCAATAAAGCATAGAGTAAAAGGAAGAATAGCAAGAAAGGAAGGAAGATTTGAAAAATAAAATCTTTTAAAGTTAAACCAAAAATTTCCATAAATAGTATTTGTTTCTTTAGAATATTTCCATATTGTTACCACTAAAAAGAGATAACTTTAAAAATATTACTGTTTATATTCTTTTTATGGAGAAGGAAGAAGTGGTAAATGTTATTGAGACTATAGATTTTGTAATAAAAATAGTAAGAGATAAAAATGGGAATCTTGTATGTATAAAAAAAGCAAGAGAGTTTCCAAGTTCGATAAAAAGATTTAACATAGAAAAAAATGTTTTGAAAGAATGGGAAAATTTTAACAAGATATTGCCAACGCAATTTTTAATTCCTCCAACGAAAATTAAGGAAAATTTTTTCATTCAACCTTACTTACAACCCCACATTCCAAACGAAAATGAAGTTAAGAAAATGCTTGAAAAATGGTATGAATTCTGGGGTGTAACTGTAAGTCATGTAGATTTCCACAATATTCTTAAAGAAACCGTTACGTTTTTACAATCATCTCTACCAGAAGAAAGGATTAACAGTCCACTCTACAAAGAAGTAATAAAAGAAATATCTGAAAAATTTAAGGGAATATATTCAGGGCATCTTTCTAAAATACATGGAAATCTCACTTTCGAAAATTTCAAAAGAGATGAAAATGGCAATTTATATCTCATTGACTTTGACTTTTCTGAAGAAGGGTACGTAGAAGATGATGTTAGTAGATTCAAAGTAGATAGTATAATTACTAAACCAATACCAACAACATTAAAATTTTTTGAAAAATTGGAAAGTGATTTGGAAAAATATAATATTTTGAATAAATCAACAACCAAAGCATTCGACGTTATTAATTACCTTAAAAGACTACCGTATACTAAGTATTACCATAGTGATGCTGAAAGAGATTTGTTTGACTTATTCCTCGTAAATTCAATAGAAACTCTCTACAATAAACCTCTCACAACAATACCTTTGCCAGAAAGGAAGATTAGAGTTTTAAACATCTCCTGGGGATTACCTGGAGGGGTAAACACGTACATAGAAACATATACAAAACCTTTGGAAAGGTTGGGTTTTGAATTTTACGAAATTGGGTGTAGTTTTGACGAAAATGAAGAAAACCCAATTTTTTCTATAAGAAAAGGTGAGAATTTTGAAAAAGTCTCAAAAGAATTGGTGAAAGAATTATTAGAGAAAAGTGACTTTGATTTAATAAACATACATAACTATTACATCGCTTTCCCACTTCAAAAAGAGGAGAATTTTTTTGAAATGATTAAAAATGTAAGGAAGAAGAAAAAAATACCTATAGTATATACAATGCATGGACATCTTAAAGAAATATTCGAGCAAGCTGGAATAAAAGATTCTGAAAGTCCCTATCTTAGAGCTGAGAAAGAACTTTTAGAAGAGTCAGATATTATCATAAGCAATTCTTATCTTAAAAAAAGTCTATCCAAAACTATGCCAGCTTTGCTTAAAAAACACAGAGTGGTTGAACCAGCATCCAACATTGCAAACATTTGTGATAAAATACCAGAAAAGAAATTAACAAATTTTACTGAAGATACTTGGATTATATCTTATATCGGGAGAATAGATGAAAGTAAGGGTATAATGGAAGCCATTGATGCAGTTGGTTTATTAAACAAAAATGGATTCAAGTCTGTGCTTTTACTTGTAGGCCCTATGCAGGCGGAAGAAATAATGAAGAATCTTCCTCCATATGTTTTTTACTGTGGAGAAAAAAATAGAGAAGATGTAGTTAGCTATATCAAAGCATCTCACATAACAGTTCAACCTACTCATTACGACTCTTTTAATCTCAGTGTCTACGAGTCTTTGGTATGTGGGACTCCGGTGGTTGCTAGCGAATGTGCTGGAATTACTCATTATTTTTCTAAATACATCACTAGGTTTGAATGGTCTGAGGATTACGAAGAGAGAGTGAAATATCTTTCGAATGCTTTAGAATATGTGATGGAAAATTATGAGAAAATAAAAGAATATACAGAAATTGGACGGAAAGAGCTTTTGTTTGGATTTCATCCGATAAAAATGGCTTATGATATTGGAAGATGCTATCTTGATGTTATAAAAAGTTATTCATCATAATATTAACTTTTAACTTTTTTTACCCGTAGGTGGTTTAACACCTGCCTTCCTTGCTTCTTCTTCAGCTTTCGTTAACTCTTTCCTAATCTCCTCTAACCTTTTCCTCAAATTTTCATTCCCAGGTTCAAGTTCTAATGCTCTTAAAACTTCTTTTTCTTCTTCAAGCAGTCTATCTATATGAGCAAGATATGTTATAGTTCGTTCGCCTGAAATAAGTGCTGCCAAACCTAATAGTTTAATCATCCCGCGCCAAAGTGCCCCAATAAGTATAATGTTAATTAAGAGTGCTACTATACCAATAGCCCCAAAAGTTAAAAATTCTACAAAAAGGGTAACAAAAAACCCTCTAAATGCAAGCAAACCAATACATAAAGCTATTACATTCCTTAGGTTGGTGGGATGGATCCAATCTAAAGCCCAAACCATAACTGCAATTGATAATGCCAATGGTATTATAACAGCAAATATAAAGAAGGCGCTTAATCCAAGGTAGAATTCAGCGGGAGTTGCCCCTTCTGGCACATAACCAGTTATTATACAGGCAAGTGAAGCAAGGAAATCTGTTGCCATGGCTGTTGGAATATTAGTATCTTGAGGTACAACAGGAGGGATTCCTTTACATTCCTTGTAACTTACAATTTTATTGATAGTTAATATTTCAAAAAATTTGTATTCTACCATAAACATAGCTATAAAAGTAATTACAAGGCCTACACCGAAAATAGATTTACCGCTTGTTAAATGGTGTGTTCTTATTAATACGGCCCCTATAAATAATAAACATGCTCCTATGATGACAAACATTAACCACCAACCAGCTATTGTTGCCCAAGAACTTCTTAAATCTTCAAATAAACTAGTTTGAGCAAAAGAGCTTTTCTGTAAAAGAATGAGCACTAAAATTAAAAACAATGAGTATTTTGAATACCTTTTATTCATTTTCCTCAAATTTTATTTTAATTTTAAAGTATAAAAAATATGAACCTGGAATTTCAGAAATATATTTTAAACCTCTATCTTAACGCAAACTTCACACCTCTTTCGGAAAACATTTTTATTATCGAAAACCATCCTTACATGGGATATAAAACTGGATTGCAAGCATATCCAAAAGCTTGTATATTCGATTTTGATGGAGTTTTTGAATTTCCAGGCTCATCGCCCCTCTATAAGCTTTTCATAGAAAAACTAATGGATGAAAATAGGAAATTGGAAAGTAGAAAAGATGAAATTGATGAAAGCATTAAGTTAATTCTTGCTGGTGACTTGCCATCGGGAGAAAAGAAAATGGCAAAAATTTACAGGGAAAGTGAAGTTAAAAAAGAAGAATGTGAAATTGCTGCCATAGAAGCTGTGAAAGAGTTCAAGTTTGCGAAAAATGCCAGGAAGTTGATACAAGAAATTAAGAAAATGGGATATTGTATTGCCATAATCTCCGGTTCTATGCAAATTGCCCTTGAAGGAGTTGGTGAAATACTTGGCATTGATAAAGAAAATATTTTTGGCAGTGTTTTGGAATATGATGAAAATGGAAAAGTTAAAGATATTTTATTAAGACTCAATTTTAGAAAGCTTGAAGCTCAAGATTTTTATCTTAAAAAATTTATCAACAATAGTTATGGTTGTAGGTTCTTTTTCACTGACGATTATGTTTCAGATGCGCCAACAGCAAAATTTGGTTTGAATCCAGCGATTATTCTTAATAAAGCTAGAAGGGAAGAATTACAGTTTGATGTTGCTGCTTGCTGCCCGGAAGCAAGAGAAGATATGTTGAAACTTATTCCTTTAATTTACAAATTCGAGCAAGGATATGTTAACATACATTTAAGAAGTGAAGAAGAAGAGAAGAAGATTATAGACCTTGCTCGTGAAATAAAAATTTTGTCTTCTGATATTTCTAAAGACAAAATTGTTTTTCTTAAAAAATCATTTCTTTCAAAATCTATAGAACTTTACAAACTCCTTGAAAAAACATTAGCTAGGAAACAATATTTAAAGAAGAAGATTTTAGAATTGCAATCAAGTGAAAGTGAAGAAAAAGATGTTGAACTTATGTTAAAAATAACAGATTTTTTGAAAAAATATGTTGCTGAATTTCACGCAGATTAAATTTCTTCTTCTAATTTTTTCTTCCTCACATATTCTTTAAGTTTGTAAGAAAATTCTCTCAACATTCTAATATCTTCTTCTGTTAAGGTACTATCCTTTCTCCTATTTTTTATAATTTCCTCTAACTTCAAAAAATTCGAGAAGATATCTTTGCTTTCATCATCCAAAATTTCTTTATCAGCTTTCATCACAGTACCAAAAAGATAATTGGTTAACTCTCTTTCTATGTCATTCAATACTGCTTGTAAATCTGAAATCGGTCTATTCAGGCCAAGAACTGCCGGCAAACTTTTTTCTGCAAGTTGATGTAATTCTTCCAAAACTTTGGTATATTTTGGTATTTTTGGTATTATTTCCATTTCAGTTTTTTGAGGTAAAGATTGAGGTTTTGGTTTTTCTGAGATTGTTGGTGGGTGTATATTTATTTGAGGTAAACTTCTCGTATCTTCAGCTTTGGTTTTGACTTCAACAGATTCTTCATACCTAACTTTTACTTTTCCTTCAATCTCTTCTTCAGTTATAAAATATTCTGATTTAATTCTCCCTTCAGCACCACCAATCAAGGGGAGAGAAGATATAAAATACTTAAATTTTTCCTCACTTTCCCTTTCATCGAACTCTTCTATGTCCTCTAATTTTTCTATCAAATAAGCTATTTCGTCTTCGGCTGAAAGAAATGGATCTATAGCTCTAATCTCTTCCAATTTTTCAAGCAACTTGAGTCTGTATGACTCATAAATCCTCCATAACCTTTCCCAATCTGAACTATACATACTGCTTGTATCTATCTCATTTAGTTTTTTCAATTCATTATTAATTGCACTTTTTACCTCTCTTATTCCCCTCACAATATCTATGAGCAATGGTTTTTTAGTTAAATCTTTTTTTTGGTTTCAATCCATCAGCAACATTTTTTACGTCTTGGATGACAGAAGGTAAGTAGTTCAACATTTGCTTAGCAGTATTCTTTTTAATTTTAAATGCATGCCACCCTCGAGCATAATATAAACCTGTGGATACACACTCTTTCAACTTACGAAAATGAGGTTTAACTGAAATCGACTGATATTTTTCAAGATCTTTTAAAACACTTTCT
>JAWBVB010000017.1:0-6405 GCA_039004015.1 Candidatus Aenigmatarchaeota archaeon
GAGGAGAAAAAAGAGGAGAAACCAAAACTTATAGATGGAATAGAAATTCCAGAGTTTATACCGGAAAAGATCGAAATAGGTGAGGTTCCTTTAACAGAAGAAGAAAGAAGAAAAATCACTTTAGCTTATCCTTTAGTTCCAAGAAAACCTCAAAAAGATGAGCTTATTTTTTCATATGCAAAAATTTTTTGGGACCCTTCCTTAAACAAATACATTTATCAAGTTGTTGAGCCTGAGCTAACCGATAGGTTGAAAGAGATAATAAAAAAACTTAAAGAATTAATTCAAGAAAAGCTCGACATAGAGTTTGGAAAATTGAAGAAATTTGAGACGAAGGAGTATCTTTACAAGACTATAGATGAATTACTTAGCTATTATAAAATAGAGGTAAGCGACAAAGAAAAGCTTATTATAAGGTATTATATAGAAAGAGATTTTATAGGTTTGGGAAGAATCGAACCTTTGATGGCAGATGAAAACATAGAAGATATAAGTTGTGATGGTGTAGGAATTCCTATATTTGTTTTTCATAGAAACCCTAAGTTAGGTTCAATAGTTACTAACATTGTTTTTGAGGATCCTGATGAGTTAGATTCTTTTATTCATAGACTTGCCCAGCTTTGTGGAAAATCTATATCTGTAGCTACCCCTCTTATTGGTGGCTCACTTCCTGACGGAAGTAGAGTTCAGGCAGCCTTAGCTACAGATATAGCAAGAAGAGGCTCAAACTTTACTATAAGAAAGTTTACGGTAGAACCTTTAACACCAATCCATCTTCTCAAGTATAACACCCTTGACATTCCATCCTTAGCTTTTCTTTGGCTTGCTGTAGATTTTGGAAGAAGTATTCTAGTTGCTGGTGGTACTGCCTCAGGAAAAACAACTTTGCTTAATGTACTCTCACTCTTCATCAGGCCAGAAAAAAGAATAGTTTCGATAGAAGATACTCCTGAGCTTAAGCTTCCTCATCCACACTGGGTTCCTTATGTTGCGAGAACTCCCATAGGTACTGAGGACAGAAAGATAAGAGGGGAAATAGATTTGTTTGACTTGCTAAAAGAGAGTCTAAGACAAAGACCTGATTACATAGTTGTAGGTGAGGTAAGGGGGAGAGAAGCTTACGTCCTTTTCCAAGAAATGGCAACAGGCCATCCTTCCTTAGCAACCATTCATGCTGAAAATATCAATAAACTTATAGATAGACTAACAACCCCTCCGATTTCTTTACCTGCTAGCTTGATAGGAAGTTTAGATTTGGTAGTTTTCCTTTTAAGGATAAGATATAGAGAAAAGCATGTTAGAAAAGTTAACCAGATTGTAGAAATAGTTGGAATAGATCCTGAAACTAAAGAGCCTGTAGTTAACGAAGTTTTTAAGTGGGACGCTAGTAAAGATAAAATTGTTGTTGTTAATAAAAGTATGATCCTGAAGAAAATTGCTGAATCCATGGGTTTAAGTGAGCAACAAGTAAAGGAAGAACTAGAAAGAAGAATGGTTGTTTTAAACTGGATGACAGAAAAGAATATAATTCGCTACAAAGATGTTTATAATATTTTTAACATGTACTATACTTCACCAGAGAGAGTTTTAGCTTCAATTCTAGGTGGAAAATAGTGAGTTTTTACACAAGCTTAGCTATGAAATATTTTGGTGAATGGGGGGGAAAGCTTCTTCCTTATTACACAGAAGTAAAAATGGACTTAAAAAAGGCAAGAATGGGTTATTCTCTTCAAGAATATATAAGCGTTGCAATCTTAACAAGCTTAATAGTTTTCTGCGCAGAATTTCCTATGCTTTGCCTCATTTTTGTCATACTTTCCCGAAACCCTTTATTTAGTTTTATTTTTTCATTTACCATTTCTGTATTTTTTTCACTAACCTTTTTTTACTCTATGATGAGTTATCCAAAACTCCTGATAAGAGAAAGAGCAAAGGAAATAGATAAAATTTTGCCTTTTGCTTCTGTTTATTTATCAACAATAGCAGGCTCAAAAATACCTTTGCATAAAGTTTTTAAAATATTCTCCAATTACAGTGAGTATGGTCAATTAACAGAAGAAATAAACTCAATAGTTAATGATACAGAAACTTTTGGTATGGATATAAACACTGCACTAGAAAGAGCAGTAGAAAGAGCTCCTTCAAAAAATCTTGCAGAACTTTTCTGGGGCTTGTTATCGATGAATAGAATAGGTGGAGACATTGACCTATTTTTAAGAGAAAAGGCAAGAACTTTTATGGCAGAATACCGAAGAAAGCTTTACGAGTTTTCTCACCAGTTAACAATGTTTATAGAAATTTACATAACAGCAATAATCCTTGGTGCAATTTTCTTCACAATTCTTTCCGCAATTTTTAGTGGTCTAACAGGAATAGGAAGCAATATAATTTTCCTCCAGTTTCTAATAATATTTGTTTTCTTGCCATTGGTTTCTGCAGCCTTCATAATTTTTGTTAAAGGTATAAACCCAGGTGGGGAATAATGAAAATTAAAGGAAAAAAAGTTAAGATTTATGTTAAAAAGCTCGAAAATAAAAAGGTTTTGCTGGCTTCCTTAGCAGCTTCTGCTTTTTTCCTGATATTAGGAATAGTTAGTAATGATAGAGCAGTCTTAGGAAATTCAATAATTCTTTCAGCTTTTGCAGTTGCAGGCCCTTTATTTTTCCTCAAATACTTGAAGGTAAAAGAAATAAAAGAAATGGAAGAAAGGTTTCCATTTTTCTTAAGAGATATGATAGAAGCACTCAGGTCAGGAACCCCTCTTCACGCTTCTGTAGTTCTAGCTAGCAAATATGACTATGGAAAACTTACTCCAGAAGTTAGAAAAATGGCATCTCAAATTTCTTGGGGGATGTCTTTTGACAAAGTTTTAGATCAATTTGCAGAAAGAGTTAAAGCAAGCAAAAGACTCACTGCAGTTTCAAAGATAATAAAGGAAGCGTATCTTTCTGGTGGAGATATAATCTCCACTTTAGAAACTGTTGCAGAAAATATGACAATCCTTGATGATTATGAAAAAGAAAGGAGAAGTATGCTTAACCAATATGTTATTCTCATGTATATAATAAACTTTTTGTTTATAGGTATAGTAGCTGGAATAAACAAGGTTATGGTTCCTCTATTTAAATTAGAAACTGTTAGTCAAATGGAAATGATTGGCTTACAGAACCCTTGTAGTTTTTGTTCTCAAATTTCTTGCGTTTTTTGTGATATCTTAGGAGGTATTGCCTCTCTTTTTAACTTAGGTAATATAAGAGCTCTGGAAAACATGGGTTCCTACTATACTTCTTTATTCTTTTTAATGGCAATAGTTGAATCGATATTTTGTGGGCTAGTTACTGGTGAAATAAGTGAAGGTTCAACCATAGCAGGGCTTAAACATAGCATTATAATGGCTATAATTACTTTTGGTTCCTTCTTTATACTTATAAACTTTGGAATAATGGGAGTATGATGAAAGGTGAATTAAGCTTTGTTGAGTATGTAATTTCAGTTGGATTTTTTATAAGTTTTGTAGCTTACATTTTTTTCTTATTGCTAAGATATTATCCTATCTATCTTCAAGAAATGGAAAGTGAGAGAAAAAGGTTAGAAGCTTATCAAATTTCTGAACTTTTAATAAATGATCCTGGAGAACCAGCAAACTGGGATACCTTAGATTCAGTAAAAAGGCTTGGATTTTTAGACGAAAATAAGAATAAAACAAACCTTCTTTCTCTAGCAAAAGTAAATAAAATGAGAGATTTAATGAGTAACGATTTTTGCGCTCCAAACTATGGTTACGAGTGGGTTAAAAGTAAAATTGACTCTGAATTTGATTTTTCTTTAACCTTAGTTAACTTAAATACTCGCGAGATTTTAATTAGTTGTTTTCCTCCTAAGGTTGTTATAACCCCAACAAACATAACTGTAAGAAGAATAGTAGTATTTTCTTCAGGAGGTTATGGCGAACTGATAATTCAGGTGTGGTGAATGAAAGATAAAGGCTTTATTTTTATTTTTGAAATGATTACTACAGCTATAATCATTTTTGTAATTTTCAATTTCTTCCTTCCTCCAATCTCTTTCCAGCATAACTGGGATAAAGCTTTGCTTAACCTACTTTCCAGAGACATAATTCTTTCCATGGAAAGAAATAACGAACTTTATAACTATTTTTTTGATCATAAAGGGTTGGAAAACACTCTTTATCAAAGAAAATTAATACCTAGCACTATTGTTGAGTGGTCGGAAACAGAAAATGCGGTTAAGAAAAAAATTGTTGTAGCATGCATATGTCCAAATAATGTAATAAACGACCTGACCAATTTATTAACTGGAATAAGGATAAACGAAAGAAATATAAATTTTGAAATTAAACCTTCTGATTTGGTTTTAATCCCGCATTCTGACGTTCTCCTAATTTGGGGTTATAATGACTTAAGCTTTCCTGATACTTTCGAATCTTTGAAAAATTATTTAGCAAGAGGTAATGGAATAGTTGAAGTTTCGGACATAACTTACGTAGATTATGGACATGAAGAAATTTTTGGACTCAGCAGCGCTACAGGCACACTTCAAGAACCAGATTATCTAGAATTTTCTCGAATACCTGAAAGTTCTAGAGATATTATTTATCAAGCCTGGAAATATTTACGCTCAAAATTCGGACAAGATAAGAAATTTTCTAACTTTCTTGATTATAATAATGTGATTGCAAAAGATGAAAATAAAGTTCTTTTGAAGGCTAATATAAGAACTAGCGATAACGAGATAGCACCAGCAATTGTTCTAAACGATAAATATGGGAAAACTGCTTGGATTTCGGATTTTTCAGAAAATGGTATAAGTGACGAAGAAAAATGGATTTTAATATGGCTGTTGCTTTGGGCTTCTAATAAGCAGGAAAAAAGCGGGACAAAAGTTCCCACAGGTTATGAAAACTCTTATATAAATGTTTACAATAAAGATTTCTTTGAAGTTTATGCTTTTACTCTTGGGTTAGGATACCCTTAGTTAAAAGTAAGGAAAATTAACTTCGAATTTTTACGTATAAAAATCAAACAACAAATTGCAATCAATAGAACAACTGATAAATTATCTAACTCGCTCATAGCCGAGCTTCCAGGTTTTATAATAATTGATAATTCCTTACTTTTTGTTGGGTCTGTTTTTGAAGTTATGGTAACCTTAACTTCTTCTTCTTCGAAAAAAGAAGTAAGAATCTTTATTTCTACTTTCGTAGAAACTACAGAACTTGGAATAACGTTTAAAATTTCTCTATCGTAAATTCTTGCTTCAACGTTCGAGGAAGAGGTTTTAACCTCAAGTTCATAACTATCTATGAGCCCTCCTTTATTCTCGATATAAACAGAAACAGGAAACTTTTGACCTAGAGTAGCGCTTAACTCTTCTATTCCAAGCCAAGCTTCAAAATATGCTTCCAAACAATTGCAAGAAGTATCACAAATTCCAACTATCCCACATCTTGATCCTGGTATTTTGCCATCGCATTCTGGTTCAGCCCCACATCCTGAATTACAAACACAAGAATAAGAACAAGGTGGACATTGAAAAGAGTCCCCAGTACATGTACTTGGTGGAGACGTGCAATATTTTCCTTCATCACACTTAGGTAAACAATCATTACACACAGTACCCTCTGGCTCATAACCACAATATTGACAACTACATACAGGATTTCCGCAAACAGGATTACACTCACAACAAGCTATACCACATAAATGTTCACAATCTATTGAACATGTTCCTGATGGGCAATATGCTACACAATTACCTAGTGCCTCTACCCCATTAGTAAAACTTAAAAATAGAAATAGGAATGATGGAAAAATAAACAAAATTTTTAATTTTCTTTCATCTTTCATAACTTCTCCACCACACTTCTAAGTATGGATATTCTTTATAACTGCTTATTCCATCTACACGTATCTCATTATTCTTTATTTTAGTTACTTGACAATTTTTACATTCTTCTTTTCTATTTTCATACTCACCACTTCTAATTGAATAGTTGATTATTTCTCCGTCTACAAACTTAACAGTTAAAGAGAATTTATGCGGCAATTGCCATCCCATTCTAAAACCAAAGGAAAAAGAATGGCTTTCCTTTTTTTCAGGACTGTAAAAAAGGTTGATTAGAGCATTTGAACGAAGGGTTAAGTTACTAATTTTATTCCAATTATATTCCAAAAACATTCTTCTTAATTCTTCTTCTTTTGGTAGATAGGATATTTTTATCTCATACGAATATGGTGAGCTTGAATCATAGCATGGTACTTCACACCATTCGTTTCCTTTAGAAATTATAAAAGAATAAATTTTCTTTATCCTTTCATTTTCCGATACATTTTCATCTACTCCTGTATTTACATAGCCGTTTTTAAATGAAAAATTACCACGTGC
>JAWBVB010000018.1:0-6365 GCA_039004015.1 Candidatus Aenigmatarchaeota archaeon
CATTAAACGTTCATCTATCTTTTTCCTTCTTTGGCCTTTTGGAATTGTCAAGAAATAATCTAAAGCATTTTGTTCAGAGTAAATTGCTCTTGTAAAAAGGTCATAATCAACTTTCAAAATTTTTTCTACAGTTTCAGTTACCCTTCGAGAATCAGGAGCCTCCAATAACCTTCCTTCTTCCCTTAATTCAGAATAAGCTGTTCTTTTCCCTTTTTCAATAATTCTTTTTACAGAGTATATTTTTCCATCAACTTCAAAGAAAACTTCGACCTCTGCCCTATTTTTCTCTACAGGTTTATTCATTATAATCTCATCGAGCTTAACTTTTTTACTTTGTAAGTCAGGAAAATTTCCAAAAAGAGCAAAGCATATAGCGTTTAAAACAGAAGTTTTTCCGCTTCCCATCCCTCCGAACAAAGCGTTAGTTCCTCTTGAAAATCTAAACTCAGAGTCTAGATGAGAGCGCCAATTCTTAAGCCTAACTTTTGTTATCATTATTTCACCCATTTCTCTAAACCTTTTTGTTTTTCTAAGGATTTCTTTAAATCTTTTTCCAGAGTTAATTGTTCGCCAATTAAAATGTTAAAAGCCTTTTCTATTTCACCTTCGCTCAAAATACCAAAAAATTTTTCAAAATCAAAACTAAAGCTAAACCCAAGTTCTTCTAAATTCTTTTTTAAAATGTTAAGACCGATTTCTTCCACAGAAAGTCTTTGTTCTCTCAAATCTCTCAAAAACTCTATTTTTCTCTCTATTTCCTTAGTTTCCAATTCTTTAGCAAGAATTACTATAGCTCTATCAGAAAACTTTCTCTCTATTTCTCTTAATTCTTGATCAGAAATTTCTGTTTCCTTTCCTCTAACCTTTATTCTAATTAGAGGCTTTTTCAAAAAATCTCTATAGAGAATTTTTTTAATCATACTTTCAATTTTTTCTCCTCCCTGACCTTCCAAATTAACCTCCTCATAAAAGAACTTTCTACTTTTCTCAAGTTTTTCAAAAGTAACCTTAATTTTTTCATCGATTTCAATCTTGAAAAAACCTTTTTCGCATAAAGCTTCATTTTTTTCATACTGTGTAACTATGGTACTTCCTGGAAAAAGTAAGAGTGTATTATCTATTTTTTCTTGAGCAGAAGAGTGAACATGTCCGTCTATTATAATGTCAAAACCTTTTGGAAGATTAGAAACATTTAGGCTTGGTGGTTCAAGAGGAGAATAAATATAAGGAGTAATGCTTTGATGTAAAAGTAGAATATTAAAGCAATTTTCTAAAGGTTTAGGATTCCATAGGTTTAAAACTTCCTTGGCAAACCTTTCCGGCACACCAGACATTCCATGAATTGCTATTTTTCTTCCATCTTTTTCGAAGACTATTGTATGCTTGTGTAAATGTATTAAAATCCCAGCATTCTCTAGAGCTTCTACAGCGTTTATTTCATCTTTCCCTTTTCTTTCATGAGTTCCATGAATTGCTACTATTGGTAAATGAGATAAAGTTCTTCTTGAAATATCTTTCAATTCTTTTGAGGAAGAAACAAGTTTTAAGCCAGAAGACTCTTTGAGCAAGGGTTTAGTTAAAATTTTCATGGCTTTTGCCCAAACACTAGGCTTTGGCATTCTTGTATCAAAAATATCACCTGCTATTAAAATTAAGTCACAATCTAAAGCTTTTTCCATGGCTTCTTCTGCATTCTCAAAACTATCATTCTCAAGTTCTGAGTTGTAAGCAAAACCAAAATGAAAATCTGAGAGCACTGCTATTTTCATGTTTATCTATTTAACTAATCTTTACTAACTTATAAAAGTTTTTAAATATTGGAAGTAAATATTAAAGAGTGGAATTGATGGGTGGATTACTTCCAAAACAATAAACTAATTCTTTTGTTTATAAATTTAATTAGGTGAAAAAATGGCTGAACAAGAAGGTATAACAGTAAAAAAAAGTGAGAATTTTTCTGAGTGGTATACACAAGTGGTATTAAAATCAAAGTTAGCTGATTATGGACCTGTTCAAGGGACGATTGTTTTTAGAGAATACTCTTATGAAATTTGGGAGAAAATCCAATCAATTTTTGATAAAATGATTAAAAAAGCTGGACATAAGAATGCATACTTTCCTTTACTGATTCCTGAAACTTTTCTCAAAAAAGAAGCAGAACATTTCGAAGGTTTTGTTCCAGAAGTTTTTTGGGTAACTCATGCAGGTAATGATAAGCTTGGAGAAAGACTAGCTATTAGGCCAACGTCAGAAACTATAATCTATTATTTTTTCTCCAAATGGATAAGGAGTTGGCGTGATTTGCCAATATTGTTAAATCAATGGTGTAATGTTCTTAGAGCTGAAATAAAATCGACTAAACCTTTTATCAGAACTTCAGAGTTCCTGTGGCAAGAAGGCCATACTGCACATGCAACAAAAGAGGAAGCTGATAAGGAAGTTATGTTCATCTTAAATTTATATAAAGATTTGATCGAGAATTATTTAGCAATTTCTGTGTTAGTTGGTAAAAAAAGTGAAAAGGAAAAGTTTGCTGGTGCTTTATATACAACTACACTAGAAGCAATAATGCCTGACGGAAAGGCTTTGCAGATGGGAACTTCCCATAACTTAGGACAAAACTTCTCCAAACCTTTCAAGATTAAGTTTACCGATAAAGACAAAAAAGAAAAGTATGTATGGACAACATCCTGGGGAATAACTACTCGTTTGATCGGAGCAATAGTCATGGTTCATGGTGATGATAAAGGTTTGATAATTCCTCCAAGAGTTGCTCCTTATAAAGTAGTTATAATTCCGATTTATTATAAAGAAAAAGAGAAAGAAAGAATAATGAAGAAATGTAGCGAGATTCAGGAAATCTTAAACAAAAATAACGTTGAAACAATTTTTGATAAAAGGGAAGAATACACTCCTGGTTGGAAGTTTAACGAGTGGGAACTTAAAGGTATACCTTTAAGAATTGAAATAGGACCAAAAGATGTTGATAAAAAACAAGTAATTTTGGTAAGAAGGGATACGAACGAGAAGATTGAAGTGAAAGAGAGTGAAGTAGTGGAGAAAACTTTTTATTTCTTGGAAGAAATTCAAAAAAACCTTTTTAATAAAGCAAGAAATTTCCTTGAAGAGCATATAACAACGGTAAAGGATTATAAAGAATTTAAAGAAGAACTTGAAAAAAAAGGTGGTTTCATAAGAGCCTGTTGGTGTGGAAGAGAGGAATGCGAGATGAAAATTAAAGAAGAGACTGGCGCAACTATTAGGATAATACCCTTTGAAAAGGAAAAGATCTTTTCAAATTGTGTTTATTGTGGTAAAAAAGCAAAGGAAGTTGTTTACTTTGCAAAATCTTATTAGTTGATTTATTTATAGCTTAAGAATTGTTGTTTTATTTCAGCAAATTTATGTTTTCCCTTTCTAATAGCTTAGAAAAACGAAAGATATTTAAATTAAGTTGTGTAATTATTTTTAGCTATTCTTTGGTGAGCTATTTGAAACCTAAAATAAGAACAACAGGTACAACAACAGTAGGACTAATTTGCAAGGAAGGGGTAGTGCTAGCTGCCGAGAAAAAATCTACTATGGGTTATCTGGTAGCGAGCAAAGAAAGTGTTAAAATTTTGCCAATAGAGGATAGCATAGCAATAACCATAGCAGGGGCTAGTGGAGATGCTCAGGCTTTGGTTAGGTATATGAAAGCTGAATGTAGGCTTTTTGAAATTCAAAACAATAGAAAAATTTCTGTTCAGGCTGCTGCAACACTTCTGGCAAATATTTTATACTCTGGAAGATGGACTTTTCTACCTTACATGGTTCAACTGATAATTGCAGGTTATGATGATTCTGGTCCTTCGATTTATACTCTTGATGCAATAGGCTCTGTTGAAGAAGAAAAAAGATTTTTCTCCACAGGTTCAGGTTCACCCATAGCTTTAGGTGTTTTGGAAGATAGGTATAAGGATGGTATTTCTTTAAATGAGGGGATTAAGCTTGCTGTTCAAGCAATTAAAGCTGCTATAGAGCGTGATATAGCATCGGGAGGAAAAAGTATTGACGTTGCTGTAATAACAAAAGACGGTTTCAAGTTGCTTGAAAAAGAAGAGATTGAAAAAATAATGAAACAGTAAAATTCTAAAGTGAATAAGATGGAAATTCTGGAAAAAGTTAAGAATCTATTACCCAAGGAAGTAATAACCAAAATAGAGTTGGAAGGTTCGGAAATAGTAGTCTATACTAGAGATAAAAATTTTTTTGTAGAACATGAAGAGGTAGTAAAAAAAGCAGTAGAAGAATTGAAGAAAAGGATAGAAATAAGGCCTGAAAGCAGTTTATGTTTAGACCAGGAATATACGAAAGAAAAAATAATGGAAATAGTACCAAAAGAAGCCAACATCAAAAATATTTATTTTGAACCAGAACGTAGCATAGTTGTGATAGCTGCAGAAAAGCCGGGTTTGGTAATAGGAAAAGGTGGAGAAACTTTCAAACAAATCAAAAAAGAAACATTTTGGATTCCAAGAATAGAGAGAGTTCCTTCTATAAAGTCTGATATCATTGAAGGTATAAGAAAAGTTATTCACACAGAAGTTAAATTTAGAAAAGATTTCTTGAATAAAGTTGGTGAACTCATTTTTTCTGAAAGAAAAACTAACAGGGATTGGATAAGAGTTATTGGTTTGGGTTCTTGCAGGGAAGTTGGAAGAAGTTGTTTCTTAATAGAAACACCAAAATCGAAGGTTTTAATAGATTGTGGGATAAATGTGGGCGGAACTAATTCAGGTACTTTCCCTTACTTCCAGACAAAAGAGTTTGATTATAATGAGCTAGATGCTATAATAGTTTCCCATGCTCATCTAGACCATTTAGGCTGCGTACCAATGCTTTATGAGCATGGGTATGATGGACCTTTATACTTAACTACTCCAACAATAGATTTAGCAACTTTGCTTTGGTTGGATTACATTGATGTTATGCAAAAAAATGCAGTTAATCCTTTATTTACTGCTCGTGGCGTTAAGGAAGCGGTAAAGCATAGTATTTCACTAGAGTATGGGGAAGTATCAGATGTTGCTCCTGATGTAAGACTTACTTTTCAGAATGCAGGACATGTTCTAGGCTCAGCTTTAATTCATTTACACATAGGTGAAGGTTTGCATAACATAGTTTATGCTTGTGATATGAAATTTGGGAGAACTCCTTTACTCGAACCAGCTTTCACAAATTTTCAAAGGGTTGAAACTTTAATAATAGAAAGCACTTATGGTGGAGTAAACGATATAATGCCTCCTCGTCATGAGGCAGAAAAACAACTTGTTGAAGTAATAAATAAAACCATGGAAAGAAATGGTATAGCTTTGATCCCAAGTTTTGCGGTTGAGAGGGCTCAGGATGTTATGGCTATACTTGCTGAAAATGATTTTCAGTACCCTGTTTTCATTGATGGTATGATTTGGGATGCTACAGGTATTTATACAGCTTATCCTGAGTATATGTCAAGAGCAACTCAAAAGAAAATTTTTAGCGGAAAAGATCCTTTTGTCAGTGATATTTTCAAGAGAGTAGCTTCTCCGCAAGAAAGGGAAAAGGTTTTAGAACAAAGACCTTGTGTTATAATTTCAACTTCTGGTATGTTAGTAGGAGGGCCGGCTATAAATTACTTACAAAATTTAGCAGAAGATTCAAGAAATACCTTAGTTTTTGTTGGTTATCAAGGTGAAGGAACCTTAGGGAGAAGAATTCAAAAAGGATGGAAAGAAATTCCAATGAAAACAGAAAATGGAAAAACCATAGCTATCAACCTTCAGATGGAGGTTCAAACCATAGATGGACTTTCAGGACATTCAGACAGAAATCAACTTTTGAGTTTTATTAATAGATTAACTTCTAGGCCTGATAAGATAATAATTGCCCATGGAGAAAATCAAAAAGCTTTGGAATTGGCTAGAAGTATTCATAAGTTGTTTAGAGTGGAGACAGTTGTTCCTAGAAATTTGGAAACGATAAGGCTAAAATAAAAGATAACGTAAATTATAAATTTAAACATATTCAAAAAGAAATTATGAAAATAAATTTAAAGATGACTATTTTTTTGTTTTTCTTGGTAATTTCTTTTCTAATTTGTTATTGGCTATATAGAAGAAATTTGGAAATTTTGGAAGAAGAAAGATTAAAAGAGCTTTATCTCAAGACTTGGGAAGAAAAAAAATTAAAAGAAAATCTTGCAAGATTTTATGAAGAATACATAGTAACCCCTCACCCAGAATTGCCTGAAGGAAATATAAGTTGTGATGGAGTTATAATTGTAAATAAAAGTGCTGTCGTAGAAAATTTTTCTTGCATTTCGGTTCCTCTTTATTCCTCTACTG
>JAWBVB010000019.1:0-6304 GCA_039004015.1 Candidatus Aenigmatarchaeota archaeon
AGAAAAATGCTTGCAACTTTTCCTTCGTTACCATCTGCTCTTTTAAACTTGATTATTTCTGAAACCTTGAAAACCCTTCCTATTATATTAACGTTTCTCATTCCAGCTACTATGTTCTTTATTTCTAGTCTTCTTTTTCTTGGTTCAAGCTCAATTCCAAGCTCTCTTGCTACTAAGTAGGCAGCACCTTCCCTAGAAATTAAACCAGAAAGCTCTTCTTGTTTAGAAAAAATCATTTTTTCTATTTCTTCCCTTGAAATGTTGCTTCTTTTAATTATTTCTTCCAAAATTTTCTCGTACTCAAGCATAAAATCAAATAATTATTCTAAAGTAAAAGATAAATCTTTCGCTTAGCTTAAACTATTTTAAATTAAATTCTTTAATAAGGATAAAATGAAAGTTTTATTAATAAACCCTCAGTTTGTTGAAGGTTATATACATTCTGCTAGATGGGATTCTTTAACAATTTCTGGAAGCCATTGGTATCCCATTTTTCTTGCGTATTGCACAGGTCTTTTGGAAAAGTATGAACATGAGTGTAGGTTAATTGATGCAGAAGCAGAAAATCTTAACGATGAAGAGGTTGTAAAAATAGCTGAAAAATTTCAACCAGACTTTTCTGTTATTTATATCTCTGAAAGGGGATTAAAACAAAATTCTGAATTAGCAAGAAAAATAAAAGAAATTACCGGAAGCAAAATAATTTTTGTTGGCCCTTGGTGTTCTATAGCAAAGAATGAAATGATGAAAATTAAATTTTTAGATCATATAGTGGATGGGGAATTTGAATTCGTAGTTAAAAGTATAGTTGAAGGAAAAGAGAAGAGAAGATTCATCATTTCCTCAAGGCTGACAAAAGAACAAATCGATGAACTACCATGGGTAACAAAAGTTTATAAAAAACACTTAAACATAAAAAATTATAAAGTAAGCTCGTTATGGTATCCTTTTGTTGATTTGTTTACAGGAAGAAAATGCTATTGGGGCAGGTGCACTTTTTGCCTTTGGCCTTTCACTATTTTCAAAGGAGGAACTTATGTTTTGAGGAACATAGAAGATGTTTTAGACGAAATAGAATGGGTTTCAAAGAATCTTAATGTAAAAGAAGTTTTTATTCAAGATGATACACTTTCTGGACCAAGAGCAAAGCAAATAGCAGAAGGTATACTTGAAAGAGGGATAAAAATAAACTGGTCTGCTTATGCAAGAGGTGATTTAAGCATGACACCAGAAATCTTAAAGAAGATGAAAGAATCAGGTTGTCATTGCTTGCATGTTGGTTATGAAAGTGGAAATGATGAAATCCTTAAGAATGTAAACAAGGGCGTTACTGTTAAAGAATTGGAAAAATTCACGGAATGGGCGACAAAAGCAGGAATAGATATTCATGGTGATTTTATGATTGGTTTGCCAGGAGAGACAGAAGAAACTGCAAGAAAAACCATAGAGTGGGCAAAAAGGCTTAACATAGTAACTTACCAGTTTGCACCACCAAAACCTTATAAGTGCACTCCTTACTGGGAATGGCTTGAGAAAAACAATTTGATAGACGAAAACGGAAATCCAAACCTTCCAAACATGAGTTATGAAAGAATGGTTGAACTTTGTAAAATCGCTATGAAGGAATGTTATTTTAACTTAAGATTTGTTAGAAGAGTTATTTTTAAGCCAAAGGAAATTTCAAGACTCATGCGCTCAGCGTTTCATCTTTTACCTTATATTTTCTCAAAAAAAATGGACATACCGATGGGAGAATGAAAGAAAAATCTGTAACTGTTTTAATAACTGTTAAAAATTCAAGAGGCACTATCAAGGATTGTATAGATTCTATTCTTAGATTAAACTACAAAAACTTTGAAGTTTTTGTTGTTGATGCTTTTTCAACAGACGGAACTTATGAAATACTTAAAAGTTATGGTAAAAAGATAAAAGTTGAGCAGTATAAAGGAAACCCGCCAAAAGCTTATAACTATGCTATAAGAAAAATAAACACAGAATTTATTGCTTTTACTGATGGGGATTGTGTAGTTGATAGAGATTGGCTTAAAAATCTTGTTTCATCTTTTGAATCGGAAGAAATTGGAGCAGTTGTAGGCTTTTGCAAAACTCCGGAAAAGGTAAATTTTTTACAAAAGCTTATTGGAATAGAGTTGGAAGCTAGGTTTAAAAAATTTCCAAAGTTTATTTCTAGAGGCCCTACTATGAATCTTTGTGTTAGAACAAATATTGCTAAGAATTTAAAATTTGATGAAAATTTGGATGTGAGCTATGATGCAGATTTTGGTTATAGAATGATTGAAAAAGGAAAAAAGATTGTTTATCAACCAAAAGCAATTGTTTACCATTACCATAGAGCAAGTTTAAAAGGATTTTTCAAACAACAACTAACTTATGGGAAATTCGTTCCCTTGCTTTATTTAAAGCATAGGAAAATGGTAAAAGGAGATCATATTTCTAAACCTTCAATGATGGTTCAACCTTTTACCTTTTACTTTGCAATTTTATTTTTAATTCTATCTTTCTTCTTTTCTAATTTTTTAGAGTTGAACATAGCCATTTTTACACTTTTATTCTTAATCTATCTCTTTGATTTCTTAGAACTTAAAACAAAAAAAGTTTATTTTTTTCCTTATCTTTTTATCTTTTTTTTAAGAACACTTGCTTGGTCTCTTGGCCTAGCTTTAGGATTAAAAATAGTTTTAGATTTTTTAGGAAAAAATAAATTAAAACAAAAAAAATATTTATGAAAGTTTTACTAACTCATGAGCTTTTTTTACCAGACCATCCAATTGGCGGAGAATTGGCTGTTTATGAGATTGCAAGAAGGTTAAAAGAAAGAGGAATAGAAATAACTGTACTAACAACAGGAAATCCAAAGATAAGAGAATACAAGGGAATACCAACGATTCGCATTCCTGTTCATAGGTATATGATGAATCTTGCTTTACCTTTTATATTGAAGTATGCAAAAAAAGTTGATTTAATTCAAACGAACAATTATAATGCTTGTTTTCCGTCTTGGGTTGCTGCAAAAATTCTTAAAAAACCTGTGGTTTGTATAGTTCATGGGATGTATGGTAATGGTTGGATCGAGATGAGAGGTCCTATTCTAGGAAGGATTTCAAAAATAGTAGAAAAAATTCAGATAATTCCTAGCTATGATAAAGTAATTTTTTTGAGCGAGTATGCAAGAAAAGAAGGAATAAAACAAGGAGTTAAACTAGAAAGAACAGAAGTTTTATTGCCAGGATTACTTAAAAAAGTTAGTTATAAAAAAACAAAAAAAGAGCCTTTTGTCTTGTTTGTTGGAAGAATAGCAAAACAAAAAGGAATAGATTATTTGATTGAAGCGGCAAGGAAATTGCCAGAAATAAAGTTTGTTGTTGTTGGTAAAGGAGAAGAAGAAAGAAGAATTAAAAGCATTAGCCCTGAAAACGTTGAGTTTTTAGGTTTTGTTAGCGATGAAAAACTTGCTGAACTTTACTCTAAAGCTTTAGTTTTTTGCTTGCCTTCTGTTGGAGAAGGATTTGGTTTTGTTTTGTTGGAAGCTATGGCTTCAGGCTGCGCAATAGTCTCTACCGTCCCTTTAGATTTTTGTGGTGTGCATGTAAAGTTTGGTAATGTAGAAGAGTTGGCTAACTCGATTAAGTGCTTGATTGAGAATAAGGGAAAAGCAAGAAAAATGGGGAAAAACAATATAAAAAAGGTTAAAGCTTATAATTGGAATAAATTTATAGATAAGTTGATTGAAATTTACGAGGAAATTTCATGAAAGAACCTTTTGTAAGTGTCATAATAATCAACTACAATGGAATGAAACATCTTGATGAATGCTTATCAACATTAAAGAAAACTGAATATGAAAATTTTGAAACAATCTTAGTTGATAATAACTCATCTGACGGTAGTGTTGAATTTGTTAAAAAGAAATTTAAATGGGTTAAAGTAATTAAATTAGAAAAAAATTTTGGTGTAGCTCTTGCTTCAAATGTCGGTATTGAAAATGCAAAAGGGAAATATTTAGCTTTTCTTAATAATGATGTAAGTTTACATCCTTTATGGCTTAAGGAAATGGTCAAAGTAATGGAAAAAAATTCAGAAATAGGTGCTTGTACTTCAAAACTGCTTTTGTATAGCAATCCAAAATTTCTAAATGCAGCAGGTATCGATATCGATATTTATGGATTTCCAGCTTGTAGAGGATTGAAATGCAGAGGTTATTACGAAACTGATAACAATCAGTATAAGTTTGGAGAGGTCTTTTCAGGGCATGGAGCATCGATGCTAATAAGAAAAGATATTTTAGAAAAAGTGGGGAACTTCAATCCTGATTATGGTATGCACTATGAGGATATAGATTTATGCTGGAGAATAAGATTGGGAGGATATAGAGTTTTTTATGTGCCTTCTTCTATAGTCCTACACAAAATTGGAGGAAGTACATCTTTTTTCTCTACGGAAAGAAAATTTTTCTTGGAAAGAAACAGATTAAGAACCTTGCTTCAAAATTACGAATTAACCACTCTAATAAGAATTTTACCTATTTATACGTTGTTAAAATTTTTCGAAATGTGTTTTTATATAATCTTCGGTAAACCTAGACTTTCTTTTGCGATAATAAAATCATTCCTATACTGTTTGCTTAATCTTCCTAAAATCTCTAAAGATAGAAAATTTATTCAAAGAAAGGTAAGAAAAATTAAAGATAAACATTTGATGAAGTATATGAAACCATACAGCATCGAACTATCGTTGTTTTTAGAAGGATTTTGGAAAGCTATCTTTTAGGAAGTTTTGGGCAACCTTTACAGATCTTGGGCGGAGTATCAGAATTTAAGGATTTTCTAAATTCTTTATATTTTTTGCTATTCCATATAGAGGAGAAAGAATTTTCAAGCACATTACCAAAATTGAATTCCTCTGGGTCTGGTTTGACACAGCATGGTGTTACAAAACCATTCCAAGTTATGTAAGGACAAACCCAAGGGTATAGACATTTGTCTGTGTAGTGGTCTATGTATTTAAATTTAATTCCTAGCTCTTTTGCTTTTTGATAAGCCTGTTCAATTTGAGAAATGTGCGCTAAATAAGTGAGACTGTTTTTATTGGGAAAATGAGGATTAATTATAGTTGCAGAGACCATATCAACGTTAAGGAGCTTACCTAAGCTAATAACTTTATCCAAATCCTTACTGTTTTCCCTCTGAAGTACGAAACAGAGTCTTATTGTTGGTTTTTTCCCCGCTTTATTCCTTATTTCAACCAGTTTTTTAATATTCTGAATCACTCTATTAAAATTTGCACCTATTCTTATTTTTTCATAAGTTTCTTTTGTTGCTCCATCTAAAGAAATTGCAAGATGATCTAAGCCACTTGAGACTATTTTTTTTGCAACTTCTGAATTTATAACAGTACCGTTGCTTATTATATAAACATAAGATATTTTTTTTCTGTACTTTGCATACTCAATCATCTTAAAAATATCTTTATTCAAAAAAGGCTCCCCCAAACCTGTTAAGCATAAGCCAGTCTGTATATCATCAGAGCCAATCATAGAATCGAAATTTTCTATAATTTTTTTAAAGTTCCTAAAACTCATATCGCCAATTTTTGGGCTTTTCCAATAAGTTCTAGCACACATTTTACATCTTAAATTGCATTTTGTTGTTGGTTCTAAAAGCAAAGAAACTGGTTTGTTTAAAAGATAACTTGGTTTAATAACAGAATTAACACAAGCTAAAGCATAATTAAAGCATGCGAGAGGATTAAAAAATATGTTTTTGAGGATTAAAGAAGTTGCATGTATAGCTCTACTCATTTTCATCAATAATTATAAGAAATAAAAAATATAAGAAGTTAAGTATTAACTCAAAAACTTCTTCTTTGCGGCTATAACATCTTCTCCTAGAATTGTTTTTCTTCCTGCATGCTTTGCTAATAAAGCTGCTTCTTTCGCTACCTCATAAACCTTTTCTTCCATAATTCTTGCAAATTCTTCCATAGCTCCTTTTGAAACCCTTTTTGCTCCTGCTTTTTTCAAAATTCTTTCAAACGGAGCTGCTGAAAAAGTCATATTCTCACTATTAAAATATTACTTTATAGATTTTTAATTCTGCGTTTCCGTAAACATACTCAAAATGCTTTAAGCCTTGGCCATTCCAGAAGAACATTCTTGTGAATAAACAATCTCTTACTGCTGGGGGCATAAAAATAACATAGCTATAACTTGAATCAACCCAAAGCAAACCGTTGATCAATTGAGTGTTAGTCTGGTTTGCATAACTAACATACTTATAACCTTGAT
>JAWBVB010000002.1:0-21102 GCA_039004015.1 Candidatus Aenigmatarchaeota archaeon
AAGCTGGCGCTGAGATTGTGGAAACTGGGAATGAGGCAGAAGTTTTTATCAGGCAAAATCTCAAAAAATTGGCAGTAGAAAAAGGTTTTGTTAAAAATGAAATGGAATTTAACCAGTTTTTATCAAAATTAGGTTCAGAGATTTCAAAGTTAAGGATCAAGAAAGCTCTGAGTAAAGATAAACTTGTTGTACAAGTTAACGGTGCTATAGAGGAATTAGATAAAACCATAAACATTTTTATCGAAAGAATAAGAGAATGGTATTCCTTGCATTTTCCTGAGATGGACAGAATTGTTAGCAGTCATGAAAGATACTTAAAAATAATTAAGGGTTTTGGCCAAAGAGAAAAGATAAGTGATAAAGAGTTAGCTCAGTTCAAAAATAAAAGCATTGGAATGGAGTTTTCTCAAGATGATATAAAATCTGTTCAGGAGTTTGCCGAAGTTATAATTAGACTTTATGGTGTAAGAGAAAAGTTAGCAAAATATCTTGAGAGACTTTTAAAAGAAGTTGCACCAAACTTTTCAGAATTAGCAACTCCTATTCTGGCTGCAAAATTTATCTCTAAGGTAGGAAGTTTGGAAAAACTTGCTAAGATGCCATCTTCAACTATTCAACTTATAGGTGCGGAAAAATCTCTTTTTAGATTTTTACACGGAAAAGGAAAAAGTCCAAAATATGGTTTGCTTTTTCAACATCCCTATGTTCAAAGAGCTCCAGCAAAATTGAAAGGAAAAGTTGCAAGACATTTAGCAGCAAAGTTAAACATGGCTGTAAAAATTGATTTCTACTCAAAAGAATACAGAGCGGATAAGTTGAAGAAAGAATTAGAGGAAGAGCTAAAGAAAATTTTATCTAAAGGTTAAAAAATGGAAGTTAAACCTTACAAGTTTGAAGGTGTCTACTTGGTAGAGAATAAAATTTGTACTCTTAACCTTACTCCTGGTAAAAGTGTTTATGGAGAGAGGCTATTCAAAATAAAAGAAAAAGAATATAGGGAATGGGTCCCTTCACGCTCAAAATTATGCGCTGCGATAAAAAAAGGTATAAAATACTTTCCCTTTAAGAAAGGAAGCAAAGTGCTTTACTTAGGAGCAGGAACAGGCACAACGATAAGCCATATAAGCGATATAGTAGGAAAAGAAGGAATAATTTATGCAGTAGAAATTTCTGAAAGACCATTAAGGGACTTGATAAGGTTAGCAGAAGTTAGACAAAACATAGTACCAATACTAGCAGACGCAAGGTTAACAGAAACTTATGAAAACCTTATAGTGGAAAAAATGGATATAATTTATGAGGACGTTGCGGACCCTGACCAAATTAAGATACTTGTAAAAAATTCTGAAAAATTTTTGAAAAATGGTGGAATTGCTGAAATAGCTATAAAATCTCAGAGCATTAGTTCGATTAAACCACCAAAGGAAGTTTATAGAGAATGTTTGCAAGAACTAGGAAAACATTTTGAAATTCTAGATAAAGTTGAGTTAGACCCTTATGAAAAGTTCCATCTTTTTGTTGTTTTAAGAAAGCTTTGAGGCTGGCTTAAGAAAACCGCCAATTCTATTATCAGCTATCCAGTTAACCCTCCACTTAAGCATTTTTCTGTCTTTCACAAGTTCAATTTCTAACCTTTTAATTACTTCCATTTTTATCCCAATTTTGGAATAAAGGTTTTAGAGTATGAATCTACCCTAAACTCAAGTAAATTTGTTTGATTTCTTAATTTGAAAACAGTAGATTCGAGAAAACTTCTTCCACAAGTTTTACAAAAAACTCTTTTCTCTCCAAATCCGTCTATAAACCTTAAAACCCTTCTTGAATTGCAAAGTAAACATCTCATCATTTTCCTCACTTTAAAATTAATTTTAAATATATACGTGTTTTTTGAAACCTCATTTCCGGTGATATTAGAAAAAAAGCAAAATTTAGCTTATTTTTTAATTAAAAACAAAAAATTTACTTTTTTCTAAAAAATCTTCTCAATTCTTCTATTAATCTCTCTTCAAAGATTTTTTTGTTCCTTAATTTTATACTTGCTCCTGCTGCATGAGGATGGCCGCCACCACCATTCAACCCTTTTGCACACCTTTCCATTATTTTTCCTAAGTTTATTCTTTTACTTCCTCTATATCTAACATGCACTGCATATTTCTTTCCCACTCTTCTTAAAACAACAAGAACTTTTTCCGGGAACTCACCAGAAAATTTTGTGGAAATGAGAGAAGTTATTTCTCTGTGTTTTGTTTTAATCTCAGAAATCAAAAGATTCGCTTCTCTATATTCTCTTAAATTATCCCAAAAAATCTTTTCATATTTTTTAATTTTTCTTAAGTAGTTTTTAAGAGCTTTTTTTACAATTTTATTTTTTTTAAATTCTTTTAATGATTTTGATTTTTCTAAAAAATCAAAGGTTTTTTCAAACCCAATTCCGCTTATTATTCCAGTAAGTTTTTCAACTTCTTTCCATATTTTTGTTTTTGGTATATCTTCTTTACTTCTTATTTTTATCTTTCCAAGTAAGTCTTTACAATCTTCAAGCCCAAAATCACTTAAAGTTCCTAAAATAGCTATCCACTTTTCGCTTTTTAAATCGAGAATCTTTGATAGAAATTTATAGGTAACGTACGAAGTAGGCTGGTAAATCTTTGAGTTTTTAAGTCTTGGGTTTATATAAACAATCCTTTTTGTGTTTAAGTTTTTTCTTGGTGGATGATGGTCTATAATAAGAATGTCTTTTTTCAATTTGATTAATTCTTTTTTCATGTAGGATATATCTATATCCAACACAATTATCTTGTCAGACTTTTTCACTTTTTTTGCAATTTTTTCAATCTCCTCATTAGAGGTTGCATATTTCTTCTTAATTGTCAAACCAAGCTTTTTAGCGCCTCTTAAGAAAATTAAGGCAGAAGCTAAACCATCTAAATCTTTATGATAAAGTAGTAGAACTCTATCTTTTGGTTTAATTTTCTTGAGGAATAAAACTCCTTTTTTAAACAATTCTTCCATATTATTCTTTTTTTTCTTCTGTTAATTTCTTTATAGTTTCCTCGTCCAAAAGAATTAATTGTAAAGGTTGGGTAGGTTGAGAGGCTGCTTGTAAATGAAATTCAATCAAAGAAAGTAAATTATCACAGTAATGAAATATTAGGGCTTCAAAGTTTCTTGGTGGAGTTGGTCCTGTTTCACCAAAATGTGAAGCCACTATATGAATAACTTCTTCAGGAAATCCTTGATGATAAAGTTCAGCAACTGCCAGCATGCTATGATCTAATAAAATTCCTGTATGCTCTAAACCTCTTTCAGTTTTTTTATACTCAAAAACTTTCATTAAATCATGTAAAATAGCAGCAGCCAAAAGATTATCCTTGTTTATTGGAATTTGATAATTTTTTTCGACAGCGTTAGCAACACTAAGACAAATTTCTGCTAAGGTAATAGAATGGTTTAAAACATCTCTCTCTACTGTTATCTTTCCTGCACCTGTGCTTACAGTAAAAGCACATTTAGCTTCTTCTATTTCCATCCTTGGATATTTTTTAAAATCTTTATTACTGAGTCTAGGATTTTTAACAAATTCAACTACTTTTTTTCTTAAATTTTCGTCTTTAATTTTTTCAGCTAGTTCAATTAATTTTTGCATTTTTTCACTTATCCAAACAAGGAACTTAGCCCTGCTACCGCTTCTTCAGTCTTCTTTTCTTCTTCTTTTTTCTCAGCCTCTTCTTTTTTCTCTTCCACAGATGGAGCAGCTACAAAGCTTGGAGCTTGTTTAAGTATTTCATCTATGTTTACTCCTTCCAGGCATGTTATTAGAGCTTTTATTTTGTTCTCATCGGGAGTTAAGCCTATAGCTTCAAAGATTTTTTTTATATTTTCTTCTGTTATCGGAAGTTTAGCTGAATGAAGCAGTAGCGCGCTATACACAATTTCCATCATTTAGCACCTCCAAATTTTTCTAAAGCTAAAGCATTTTGATAGGCTTTAATTATCAAGTATTGAATATTTTCTTTTGTAGGATAATTAATGTTTATCGAAAGATTTAAAGCTTGTTCAAAAGCCTCTTTTAACTTTTTCGGATAAGAATTAACTAATTCTAAAATTTCTTTGGTAAGGATTTTCCCATTTTCATAGATTAAAATCAAGTTTAAACCAATTCTTATCGGTTGCACTTTTAGTTTTCTTAGAACATTTGCTAAATCTTTAGATATTACCTCACCTTTCTTTGCAACAATGACATCCTTTTTAACAACAATTTTTCCTTCTTCAACACCTACAGGAATTCCAGCTTTCGAAAGTTCGCTTATCACAGGGCCAGGAAGTAAAGAAGTTGGACCTGCGTTTATTTTTATATCCTCATTCGCTAAATCACCTTCCTTAGCAAAGGTTGGGAAATTGAGCTTACTGATTAAAAAATAAATTTTGAAAGGGTCCTCATTTGAAAGTAATATTGCTACCTGATTAGGAATCATTTCCTTAAGTTTTTCGAAATTTTGAAAGTTTAATTCTTTTAAGGCCTTAAGCAAAAGAGACTTTTTCACAACTTTTATAATTCCTTTTCCTCTTATTTCTTTTCTTATTTCTTGAAACTGTTTACTCGGAAGTTTGAAAATATCTACAAACCCAATAATTCTATACTTTCCTATCGTTTCTTTCAGTTCTTCTTTCTTTGTAATTTTTTCTTCTTTTACCATTTTTACACCTCTATTCTTATTGGTTTACTCATAGTAAGCTTAAGCAGAACATCACCTATATTTTGTTTTCCTTTTGGAAGTTTTGCTTTTAAAGCTTCTATAACAGCTTCTATATTTTCTGCAATTTCTTCATCTTTCATATTCTCTTTTCCAACTAAACATTGAATAACCGGTGAATCTTTTATTTTTATTCTTACTGATTTTTTATAATCCTCGATTAACTTTTCAACGTTTCCTGTAATTATTTTTGGCATCTTTCCTCTTGGTCCAAGAAATTGACCTAAGTGTTTACCGACTAAAGGCATGAGCTTAGGTTCTGCCAAGAAAAAGTCCACACTTCTAGTGAGTTTTCTTACCTCTCTTTTGTTTTTTGCAATTTTTTCTATATCTACACTTGTTAGAACTTCAGCATTAACATTTTTGATTGTGTCAGAAAAAATAACAATTCTTGCTTCCTTTCCTCTTCCATGAGGTAAAACCACATCTTCTGTTATCTTGTTTTCAGGTTTTTTAGGATCAAGCTCTTTAAGATTGATTATCAAATCAAAACTTTGGACAAAATTTCTTTTCTTAGACCTTTTTCTTAATTCTTTAATTTTTTCCAATATTTTTTCTTTCATCTAAACCTCCTGCCTAAGCAGTGACTAGCGGTATATTTAGATATGCGTGCAAAGCTTATAAAACTAACTAATCATCTTTTCTAGGTTTTCAATGGCTAGAAGTGTTTTTTCCATTTCATTTTTTAAGTATAAGTCTGGTATGCTTTCCATTCCTTTAATTAAAAAATGTTTTGCTTTGTAAAGTAAATAAGGGTTTTTGTTTTTTATTCTTATGGATTTAAGAAATTGTTCAAGATAAAAACTTGCATCCTTAAGTTCGGTAAATAGAAAGTTGTTATGAAATTTTTTTTGGCCATCTAACAATTCCTTAGTTTTTTCAAGAAAAATTAAGTTCAAATTCTTATAAGCTTCTTCGTTTAAACTTCTATAAAGTTCGTCTAACTCTCTTGAAATTTTTAAGATTTCACTTTCCAAGCTTTTTCCTTCAATTTTTTTCTTTTTAAAGAAGCGAGAAAAAAATAACCATACAGCTATACCCAAGGCTGAAGTACTTAAGGTAGCAACAAAAAATCCTGTAATTTCCATCAATAATAAATTGGTTTTATAGAATTTATTTTAAAAGATGATCCCATTTTCCTTCATCAATTTCTTTTATTATTTCTTTTGGCTTTTTACCTTCTATTGTAATTGCCATGCTATTAGCTGTGCCTATAACTTGCTTTACTGCATTTTTCAAATTCTTGGAAAGCATACTTTCCATTTTTATTTTTGCTATTTTTATACATTGTTCCATAGTTAAATTTCCAACACTTGTTTTTCCACCAGCTTTTTCTTCTTCAGTTATCTTTGCCTTTTCTATTCCCAATTCTTTTTTAATTAGGCTTGAAGTTGGTGGTAAACCAACAGAAATTTCATACTCTTTTGTTTCTTTGTCTATGGTTATCTTTACAGGAACTTGCATTCCTTCATACTCTTTTGTTTTCTCGTTTATCTTCTTGAAAACCTCGCCTATGTTAATCTTATAAACACTAAGCTTCGGAGCAGTTGTCGGTCCAGGAGAGGCTTTTCCTCCTTCTACCATTATTTCAATAGTTTCTTTTTCTCCCATACCCATCATTTGTTTGATTTTTCTACCATTTTGACGAACTCAACGCTAACTGTTACAGGTATTGGCACAGCAACCTCTAGTAGCTCTATAGTTACTTCTCTTTTTGTTTTATCATATCTTGTAACTTTTCCTTTTTCTCCTTTGAAAGGACCACCTATAATTTCTACTATATCTCCCTGGCTGAGTTCAACTTCTACTGTTCTTGGTTCCAAAAATCTTTGAATTTCTTTAACTTCAACAGGAGTTTTAATTAAACCTCTTACGTGAGGGATTGCTTGAACAGCTTTTTCTATATCTTTTATATCACCCTCAACGAAAACATATCCTTTTATCTCTTCAGGATGTACCAAAGATCGGATGTTAAGGTTTTGACTCTTAGCTTTTGAGGCTATCGATTCCATTACAATATTTTCCCTTCCAACAACAGTTTTAATAGTGTATATCATAATCTCACTTAAAGCGAAAGTATAAGAGCTATTAAATATAAAATAAACCCTATAAAACCTATAAGAACTATTCCTACAGCACAAACTCTTGCAGTTGTTATAATTTCTTCGCGCTCTGGTTTTTTGCTTGCAGCCAATACTCTTTTATAATTTTGAATAGTTTCTTTTATGTTTAGCTTCATGTGCATCTTCTAAATAAACTCTACTCCAAGTATTTTTTCTATGTCCTTTCTTTCTTCTTCACTCCATAGTTTTTCTGGTCCAAATATTTGTGGCGACTTAACTCCTGTTATTATTAGTAAAGCCCTTATTGTATCTCCCAACTCTTTTGCTATCTGTGCCCCCCAAATTATTTTTGCATCTGATGATAACCTTGAGGAAACTGCCTCACAAACCTGTTGCGCTTCCCTTATAGTTATGTCTGGTCCTCCCATTACGTTTATTAAAGCCCCTTTTGCACCGTTTATATCAACTGTTATTAAGGGATTGTTTAAAGCCTTTTCTACAGCCTCTAAAGCTCTGTTTTCTGTGTCACTTTCACCCATACCAATCATTGCTAGTCCGCCTTGAGACATTACTGCCCTTACATCTGCAAAATCTAGATTAACTAAGCCAGGTTTAGTAACAAGCTCAGTTATTCCCTTTACTGCGTTTACCAAAATTTCGTCTGCAACTTTAAAAGCTGTAGCTATGCTAACATCAGGAACTATTTCTAAAAGTTTATCGTTAGGAATTACTATTAGAGTATCAACAACACTTTCTAAATTCTTAAGTCCTTCTCTTGCGTTAGCCATTCTTACTTTTCCTTCCATGCTAAAAGGTAAAGTTACTACTGCTACAGTTAAAGCTCCCATTTTTTTGGATATGTCTGCGATTACTGGCAAACTTCCTGTTCCTGTACCTCCTCCTAAACCACAGGTCAAAAATACCATGTCTGCTCCTCTCAAAGCTTTCTTCAAGTCTTCTTTGCTTTCTTTTGCTGCTTCCATTCCTATTCTAGGGTCTGCTCCTGCTCCTAAACCACCTGTTAGTTCTTTTCCTATCAAAACTTTAACATCAGCATCGGTATAGAGCAAGTCTTGAGCATCGGTGTTTACTGCTATTGTTTCCGCTCCTACTATACCAACCTGCATTAATCTTGTTATTGTGTTATTCCCTGCACCTCCTGCCCCAACTACTTTTATCTTAGTCTTTCTTTTTTCTAGCAATTCTCTTATTTCTTCGTCGTAAGCACTAATTTTTGAAGGTGCACCAGGTTTTTCTATTATTTGCTTTACACCCATACAATCACTGATTAATTATTCTATGAAATTAAGAATTTATTCTTATTTGAAAACATCTACGAACCTCACTTCCTCTAGCTTTACCCACTCTTTTATAGTGTTTGCTATTCTTTCTTTTACCTCTCTTGTTAAGTTAAAGATTTTTTTAAACTCTATTTCTACGCTTTTTTCCTTTAGGTTTACTTCAAAATCTTCTTTTTCTATTCCAGTAAAGTAAAAAACTATTGATTCAACTTTTTCTTTTGTATCTTTAATTTCTCCAACTATTTCTATTTCATACTCTAAGGTTTTTCCTGCAAGGGGATGATTAAAATCAACTTTTACTCTTCCACCAGAAATGCTGACTATTCTTCCCCTAAAGCCAGCTACGTTTACTATTTCACCAACCTTCGGTTCTATTTTTTGTTCTTTAAAACTTGATAAAGGAATTGTTTGTACTAAAGCAGGATTTCTTTCACCAAAAGCTTCTTCTGGCTTAATTTCTACTTTTCTCTTTTCTCCAACTTTCATTTCTTTTATAGCTTTATTTAACCCAGCTAAAATGAATTTAGCATCGACTATTATTGGGATTGGTTTATATTTTATTTCTGGGCTGTAAATTCCTTCTTTCTTTGCCAAATCTTCTTTTGTTAAGTCGAATATTTCCCCTGTATCTTTAACTCTTCCTACATAATCTATGTAGACAAAATCTCCTGTGTTCATCTTTTCACCTTCCCTTGCACAAAACACAAAATCTCTGGCCAGGAACTACACACAAGGGACAAACTTTTGCTTTACAAACAGGGCAAGTGTAGAGTCCTGGCGAATACTTATTGCAAGCTTGGCAATAACCTCCTATCGCTATTTTTATCACCTATAACATACAATAAGAGTTATATACTTAAGAATTTTGGTTACTTAGCTACTAGTTCAGCTTTTTTAATATCGAAAGTTCCAGAGTAATTTTTGTAATTTATCACAAACTTTTTAACTTCAACTCTTTTCTTGAAAAAAGGGGCATCTAGAACAGTTGTTTCTATTTCTCCTCCTTCACCAGCAGGGTTTATCTTATATTTTTCCATTAGTTCTTTCAGTTTTTTTATCATTTGAATGTCAATTTCTTTTCCAAGAAAGCTTTCATCAAGAGGGAAAGCGAAGACTCCAGTAATTATTACTTTGAAATTGCTTTCAACAATTTCTTCCAAGAGTTTTACTTGATCTTCACCCCACAAAGGGTTTATGCACTTTAAATCAAGCTCTTTACAGACTTTTTCTATTCTGCTTTTTTGATAATTCGAAGCAATAGCTCCTGTTGCTACTCCTTCAATTTTAAACTTTTCCTTTGCTTTCACCAAAACTTTTTTCAAATCTTCCAACTCTTTTTCTTTTTCTCCTTTTGTTGTTTTTTGGATTAAAGGCAAGCCTATAGCTTTTGCTTGAAGTTTTGTGAGTTTAATATTCGGAACGTGAAACATGTAGCTTTCTTTGTTTTTTGATATCAAAGTAATCAAGCAAATAATTTCATGTTCTTTCATAATTCTTTTTAAAGCTAGACAAGAATCTTTACCACCCGTGAATAAAACCCCCAATTTCATGATTTTTTCTTTGTTAGGTTAAAATTAAAAATTTTTAAATGCTAGTTATACTGCTTATGTTGAGTATTATCTTATTAAGCTTTATTCACCTTTTCTCAAGTAGTAAGCTTTAGCTTAATTCACACTTCTCTGAGGGCATGTGTATTTTTCGCTTCTTTAAATTATCTTATTATGTTCTATTATGATTTTTTCTGCTAGAGAATATCGTTAAGAATTTAATTACAATTAAAGTAGTAATTAATTAAGATGGTGAAAATAATTTGGCAATAAAACCTACTACTTTTGAAGAAATTTTCCTATTTGTGTTATCTTCGCACATTTTCAATATCTCTATGGTTTCTGGGAGTTTTATCTTAACAAACCACTCTATATTTTTTCCATTTTTATTTTTGTCTCTAATTCTGATACTTTTAATAATCCTAGGTTACAAGATAGTAAAAAAAATAAATTTCTCATTTCCTAGCTTCTGATGAAATATGCGAACGAGAAAAAACGAAAGATTTATAAAGAAAAGGCTGTGCAGGGGCTGGGATTTGAACCCAGGAAGGCACTAAGCCACAGGATTTCTTTCATCTTGGATCAAAACTTAAGGCAAGACCTTAAGTCCTGCGCCTTTGACCAGACTTGGCTACCCCTGCCTACTTTTAAAATACATTTTAGAATAATAAAACTTTTATCCTACTATTTTATTACCACAGCAATAAGTTTTACATTTTCTTATTTCCGGAAATTTTTTCATAATCATAAGATTTCATTTTATGAGTTAAACTTATCTTACTTTTTTTAACTCTTTGCTAAATTCTTTTATTTTTTTCTCTAAGAAGTTTACTGCTTCTATTACAATTTCTTCAGGAGTTAATCCAGAAGTTGTTTCTACGTTAAAGATAAAGGTATCTTCTAAAGCTTCAACCTTTATTGCTCCTTCTGGACAAACTTCAATACATTGCAAACATAAATTGCAAGATTTTTCATCATTTATTGTTATTTTTCCATTTTCAAATTTCAAAATTTTTCTTACACATTTCTCTACACACTTTACACATTTTTCTCCTTTACATTTTTTTGTGTCGATTAAAATTGCAGGCATATTCTTATAACTAGCTATAGAAGCTTGCCATTTTGCATGTTCTTTCCCAAAACCAAGCTGAGCTATAGCTTCAAACTCTAACTCTTCATTCTCAAAAAGTTCAACTATAGGAATATTATCAAAAACTGGGTAAACATCCTTATTTTTTGATTTTAAATCACCAGAATAAACTACACAAGGACCTTTTTTCTTAAGAACAAACTTCACTTGACATCTACTACATCCTTTTCCTTCGCACTTACATTCACTAGGTAATTCATAAATGTTTTTTTCAAACTTCAAAGGAATTTGACCAAGCCTGTTTGCTATTATTTCATCTTGTAACGATGAGCTGTTCTTAAGAAAATCAACAAACTCTATAGTCATTGTTGGTATTTCTGTCATCATTGTTCTTCTTAAAGAATTTGCAAACCCTGGAGTTATGTCTTTTACGATAAAACTAATTTCAGAATCGCTTTTGCTTAAAATTTTTACTTCCATCAAATCACTATAACACTACTTTTTCTTTTCAGCTATTTAATCTTTGCTTTATACTCTTCTTCCCCTCCTTCCTCCTTTTGCACGCATTCTTCCATGGATTATAGGAGTTACATCTTCTATCATTCCAATCTTTAAACCAGCTCTTGCCAGAGCTCTTATAGCAGGTTGGGCTCCTGGTCCTGGTGATTTACTTTTTGTCCCTCCTGCAGCTCTAACTCTTATATGCACTCCAGTAATTCCTTTTGCTATTGCTTCTTCTGCAGCCTTTTTTGCTGCGAGCATCGCAGGAAAAGGCATTCCTTCTTCTCTATCTTTATCTGTCATCATGCCTCCAGAATACCTTGCTATAGTTTCTGCTCCAGTAATATCAGTAATATGGACTATCGTATTGTTGGCAGTGCTATAAATATGAGCTATTCCCCATTTTTCCTTTTTCTCTTTTTCTTCCATTATTTTACCTTTACTTCTATTTTTCCCTCTTCCCCTCTTCTAACAATATAGCTTGGATAAAGAACTTTTCTTCCATCTATAAATACATGACCATGGACTATTAATTGTCTTGCATGTTTAATAGTGTTTGCCAAACCTTTTCTAAAAACAATTGTTTGAAGTCTTCTCTCCAAAATATTTTCGACAGTTAAGCTTAAAACATCATCTAAGCTTGCTCTTTCGTCAAGCAAACCAAGTGAATTCAATTTTTTAATCAATTCTTTCTCTTTTTCTTTATCTCTTTTTGCTGTCAAGTCTCTCGCTATTCTTCTGTATTTTCTAAGAATAGCTTCTGCTCTCCATAATTCCTTCTTCTTTTTTAAACCATAATCTTTCATTATTTTTCTTTCCTTTTCTAATCTTTCCTTATCCCAAGGTCTTTTTGGTACTTCATACTTTTTTCTCTGTTTTTTCATTTAATCACTCCTTTTTTTCCTTTTTTTCAGTCGCGACTCTAACAGATTTTCTTATTACCCCAACAACCCTTCCTTTTCTGAAAGAACTTCTTGTTCTCTGTCCCCTTACAGGCAAACCAAGCATATGTCTTATTCCCTTATAAGTTTTTAAGTCAATCATTCTTTGAATATCAAATTTTCTTTGAATTTCAACGTTAGCTCCGGATAAATGCACATCCTTACCTGTTTCTCTATCTTTTCTTCTGTTCAAGAGATAAAATGGGATTCCATAGCTTAAAGGGTCTTTTATTATTTTTTCTATTTTTTGGATCTCTTCTTCTTTCAAATTTCCAAGTTTTGTCCTTGGATTTATTCCAGAAGCTTCGCAAACAGCTTTACTAAAAGTAAAGCTAACTCCTTTTATTCCTTTTAAGGCATACATTAATTGTTTTTCTCCATCTAAATCTGTGTTTAAAATTCTAACTATTTTTTTAGCTTTAACTTCCCTAGGTTTTTTAATTTCTTCCCTAGGTTTTTCCTCTTCCCTAGGTTTTTCTTCCTTTTCTTTAACTCTTGTTACACCCACTGTCCTTCACCTATAATCTTTAAAACTTTCTTAAACTTTAAATTTGAGATGGACCGGCCGGGATTCGAACCCAGAACCTCCACCATGCCAAGGTGGCGATCTACCATTGATCTACCGGCCCTTAGCTAATCCTTCTTAAATTTTCTATATTTTCACAACTTTTTTTAACATGACATCCTAAGCAAACTCTTTTTTCTAGATTTTGAACTTTCCCTTTTTCTGGTATTGTTTTATTCTTACAAATCATTTCTATTTCTTTTTTATACTTTAAAAACTTTTTTTTCATTTCTTCATCCATGTCTACTTTTACAACTGCCTTTGATTCAAAAAATATCAAATAACTTTTACCAATTTTCTTTCTAAAAAATTCCTCTAGTAATATAGTTTCTCCAATGCTTTGGAGTAAATGTTCTTCTTTTATTCCTTTATTGCTAAGCTTACCTAATTTTATGTCAATAGCAACAATTTCGTTTTCCTTCATTCCAATAATATCTGGGGTGCCAATTAACCCAATCTTAAATGAGTAAAGTGTCTTTTCTGTAAACAAATACTTAAAACCCTCTTCGCATAAAAAATTGTAAAATTTTAGAAGGAAATCTCTCAGTTCTTCTTTCTTTAAGTTTGTTTTTCCATCATACTTTTTTAAAGCACTTTCAACACAATACTCAATAACATTTTCTATAGGTCTTTTCATTAAGTTTTTAATAAAAATATTTATAGCTAGATGAATTGCTTCTCCATCCCAAGTTTTACCCTTTTCTTCTTTAAACTCCTTAGCTAGAACAATCTTTTCCAAGAAAAGTCTTCTTGGGCATTGATAAAATTTACCAACCTCTAAAGGAGTAACAAAAAGTTTTTTATTTTTACTAGATATGAACCTTATTTTTCTTGTAATTTCTTCCAAATTGTCGATTTCTTTTTTTACTTTTATTTTCCCTACTTTACCTTCAATTTCTTTTCTTTTTTCAAGTTCCTGTAGCATTATAAAAAGCAGGTCAGAAGAGCCAACATTTTTGGAAATCATTTTAATTAAAATATCTTCAAGCTTAACTTCTTCATTCGAGTAAAAATTCAAAATTTGCGCAATTGTATAGATGTCTTTATCCTTGATTTCAATCCCAACTTTCATTTCAAATCACAGAATTATTTTTTAGATGCCCATTTTAACTTTTTCGGATTTCTTCCTAAAAGATAGTTTTTTTCGCATTTTGAGCTACAAAAATAAAGAATTTCCCCACTATTCTTTACAAACATTTTTCCTTTGTTTATCTTGAAATTTTTACTACAGAAACTGCATTTCATAAAATTACCTTTCTTCCATCTTTGCAGCAGTTTCCATCTCTGTTTCTCTAAGCATCAGTATATCTCCAATTCTTATCGGTCCTATAACATTTCTTGTTAAAACTTTTCCTTTATCAGGACCTTCTAAAACTTTACATCTTACTTGAGTAACGCCTCTAACTCCAGTTCTTCCTAATATCTGTAAAACTTCTGCAGGGTAAGCATCTTTTGCCATTTTTATCCTTTAATTTCTGAAATTCTTTCTACAATTTCTTTTAAGCTTTCTTTTGCTTCTCCAGGTTCAACTATACAAACAGATGCAGCAGCAACATCTATTCCAGCAGCCCTTCCAAGTTCTTGTTTGCTAGGAACGTATACATAAGGAATTCCTTTTTCTTCACATAAACTAGGAAGATGCATTACAATTTCTTCTGGCTCAACATCTTCTGCTATAACAACTAGCTTCGCTAAACCTTTTTCTACAGCTTTTGTGGTTTCGTTTGTCCCTTTTTTAACTCTTCCTGTGTTTTTTGCAACCTCAATAGTTTGCAATACCTTATCGCTTAAGTCTTTTGGCACGTTAAATTTAACATAGGCTTTCGGCATACCATCACCTCATGCCACTATCAAATTCTATACATATTACAAGGTTTATATACTTTTTGTATTCTAATTAATAACTTTTCCAAAAGAATAAATATGAAAGCATTTTCTTGATGGTTATTTATGAGCAAAAAATAAAACAATCTTATCTTCACTTACCTCATCAACCCTAGCAAAACCTATCCTTTGAAGCTGAATTATTTCATCATTTTTAACCTTTTTAATTTCAGGTTCTGCTATCCCTTTTTTAACCTTACCATCTGGCATGACCAATTCAACATTAAAATTTGGTTCAGAAACCCATTGGATTTTTTGGGTTTCCATCCTTATTTTTTCACTAATAAACTCTGCGTTTTTCTTCAGCTTAATAGAAAAAAGATTTATTAGTCCGACTTCCTTATTTCTAAATTTTTTCAAATCCTCTTTTTCAACAAATATTTCATCAGTTTTTACAGGTAAAGTTCTATAACCTCTTTCAGGAAAATCGGGATGTAATGGGATTTTAACTTCCTTTATCAAAGGAGCGTTTCTCACAGAAATTTTTTCAGGTTCTAAAACTACAAAGTATCTGTTCGCTTCTGCGTCAATAATCTTTCTATTTTCAGCATACAGAATTTCTGCAGGTACGGTAACATCTGCTAGGCTTAAACCCATGTTAACTATAAACTTTCTTATAGCTTCTGGTTTTATTCCCCTTCTTCTTAAGGATTGCAAGCTCCATGTTCTTGGATCATCCCAACCAAAGAATTCCCCCCTTTCTATAGCTTTTCTCGCTTGAGTTTTGCTTAACTTCATTTCCTTTATGCTTAGTAAGCCATAATGAATGAAAACAGGTTTTTTAAGTCCAAGCTTGTTCCATATGAATTCTTCTACCATATCTTCGATTACCAAGTCCTTTCCTCTCAGAATATGGGTAATTCCTAATAACTGATCGTCAACAGCCCAACTAAACTCAAGAAGAGGCCAAACTTTATACTTATCACCAACTCTTGGATGCTTTCTTTCTACTATTCTAAAAAGAACTCTATCTCTGAAAGCAGGGTTAGGATGTTTCATATCAGTTTTCAATCTTAAAACTGCCTCACCTTCGCGATATTTTCCACTTAACATTTTTTTCCATTTTTCCAAGTTTTCTTCTTCACTTTGGTTTCTATGCAGGCATTCTTTCCCTAAGCTCCTGTTTTTTCTTAAAGTTTCTGCGTCGCATTCACAAACATAAGCCAAACCTTTTTTTATCAACTCTTCTGCATGTTTATAAAATATTTCTAATCTATCCGACTTGTAAATGGTTTCGTCCCATTTCACACCAAGCCATTTTAAACCATCAATAATCATATCGTAAGCTTCTGGTAGAACAAACTTTTCTTCTGAACCAATCGTATCGTCTATAACCAAGAGCAACTTTCCCTTATATCTTTTCACGTATTCGTCATTAAGTATAACCATTCTCGCATTTCCTATGTGTAAAGGACCAGAAGGATAAGGAGCAAGCCTCATAACCACTTTGCCAACTTCAGCATTAGGTAATGGAGGCAGTTCCTTTTTCTCAACTTTTGGTTTTTCTATTTCAACTCCAAGTTCTTCCAGCTTCTTTTTTTGTTCTTTCAAGCTTAAAGAATTCACTTCCTTTACAATTTTTCTTATTTTTTCAACTAATTCTTTCCTTTTATCTTTTAATTCAGGGTTTTCCGCTAGAATCTTTCCAAGTACAGCTTCGACTTTAGCCTTTCCGCCATATTTTACTGCGTTTATTAAACAATGCTTCAGTATATCATTTTCCATAACTATAAGAAATAAAAATAAAAAGAAAAAGTTAACTGAGTCAGTTTATTGATTTAGCTTTTTGCGACGCTTCTATAGAGAAATGTTACAAATCCTTAAGGTTTTTCGCTCTTCGTTTCTTACTTCTTCCCTATTTCTTAATGTCAAGCTTTTCCATTCTCCTCTTACTGGTCTTGTTTCCATTCTTGTCTCATTTCTAACTTCCTTGTGAACCTTTCCCAACCCAGGGTTTTGTAGAGGTATAGAGTTAAATTTATAGCAACAAGGTTTCTTAAAAGTTATCAAGTAATTTTTAAAATCACCAGAAATGCTTGAACCACAAGCAAACTTTTGGGTTAATAATGTGAGAACACTTCCATCATCGCTTTTGTAAAAAAAGATTTTTGTACCTTCTGGTTTTGTGATGTTTCCGATTTCTTCCATTTTAAAGACATCGTTGCCTATTACTAGATAAATATTTTTTTCACTTCCGTATTCCATGACCAGAAAGGCAGCTTGTTTAGTTTCGTTTGTTGTTTTATCAAAAGCTACCCCTTCTAGCACTTCAGTTTTTGTAAAATTAGGTTGAGAAAAGCTTAACCGAGTTTCAGAAGCTTTTGCAACTGCTAAGACTCCTATCACGCTTATTATAAACAACCCTAAGACCAACATTTTTTTATTCATTTTTTTCACCTTTCAAAAATTTTAAAATGAAACCTTATTAAATCAAAAGATTTTTTTGGGTCTTCACCCTAAATCTTTTTTAAACTTAAAAACATTTTGAATAAAAGATAATTATGGAAGAAGAAGTGAAAATTTCAAGAGAGTTTTTAAAAACAATAAGTGTAGATACTAGGGTGGACATCCTAAAAGCTTTGGAAGAAAGGCCGATGACAGCTTCAGAGCTTTCCAGATTTCTGAACAAACATGTAACAACAATTTCGGAGCATCTAGAAATTTTAAAGAAGTCAAACTTGGTAGAAAGGGTAGAAAGACCTGGAAGAAAATGGATCTATTATAGATTGACAAGGGAAGGTAAAAGGATTCTTCACCCAGCATCTTACCGTTGGATAATGGTTTTGTCGGTATCTTTTATAGCAATTTTAGTAGGACTTTTTATCTGGAATGTAGAAGCTTATCCTGGTGATTTTCTTTATCCTATTAAGCGTGCAAGAGAAAGCTTACAACTTTTCTTTACATTAAGCGAATCGGAAAGGGTTGACAAATATATCAACCTAGCAGAGGAAAGGCTAAAAGAAGCAAAAGTATTGATAGAAAGAGGAAGGGAAGACTTAGCCAAAGAGGTTGTAAGTGAATATACAAAACAAATAGAAAGAGTGGGGAAAGAAGTTAAAGAGAAAGCAACTTTCTCTAACTTAGAAACTCTTAGTGAGTCTACCTCAAAGACAATCTTCATGCTTCAAAATCTTAAGGTAAAAGCACCAAAATTAAGTGAAGAGATAAATTTAGCTTTAAACGTTTCCTTAGAAACTCACAGAGGAGCTGTTAGGCAACTAGGAAAAATTACTGGAAGAGCTTATTCTTCTGCAATCCCTTAAGCATTTATTATTGAGGCGTAACCAACTACAGAGCCAAACTCTTCTGTGATGTTACCAGAAGTAGCATACTTAAGAAGTTTCATTTTTTTGACTTTCATTTCTTTTGCTACGACAATTGCTATTGCTATTGGGCCAAAACCACATATGCTTGCGTTTTTTTCATTTACTTTCTCAAAAAATTCCTTTTCATCAAGTTTTATTATCGATTTAATTAAGCCTAAGTCAGTTTTTTCTGCTATTTCTTGGGGAACATAGTGTGAAAAATCTGAACTAGCTATTAAGCATAATTTTTCTTTCTCTTTTTTCATTAAGTTAGCTATGGCTTTTCCAATTATTCTACAGCTTTCTAAAAGAGTGTCGTCAGCAAACTCGTTTAAAACACAAACGGGAATAAACTTAAAATCATTTCCAAACCTGAATTGCAAGAAAGGAAGCTGAACCTCGATAGAATGCTCATACTGATGTGCTAAAACATCTTGTTCTAAAATTTCACATTCTTTTAAAAGTTTTTCTGCCATGTTTTCATGGATACTTACTCCTCCCAAAGGTGTTTTCCAGATACCAGATTTCATTAGAGCAAACTTCGATCCCATTCCTGAATGGTTTGGTCCAATAATTATAAAGTTTGCATTATCGAGCTTTGAATAAACCCAAGCAGCGACAGGTCCAGAATAAGCATAACCCGCATGCGGCACTATGGCTGTCATTACTTTTTGTTTTTTTATACTTTTTGGACCTAATTTGTGATTAAAGCAGTAGCTTATTTCTTTTTTGAGAGATTCGGGATTAATACTGTAAAAACTTCCTGCTACTACAGGCTCTCTCAAAATCAACATATATGTTCACTTTAAAGTTATTTTTTAAGCTAATATGTTTTTGTTTTGATTTTTTTATTTGTATTTTTCCAAATATATTTTTTTATATTTAAATATCATGGAAAATATATAATCTAAAGCATTCTTTAAAAATATTTTTTTGTATAAATATTTTTCTAAATAATTTTTAAATTATATGTTTAGAAAAAGCTATATAACTAACTATAAATATATCTTTTTCCCTAAATTATAAATGGAGTGTGAGAAACTTTGGTTAAAGAAAAGTCTGTTTCAAGACTTTTCTTGAGACAAAAACCTGTTAAACTTCTTGTAAGTTTGAGTTCAGGACCAAAGTATGCAACAATTTTATCAAAAGAAATAGATTGCACTTATTCTCATACAGTAAAATTACTTGACCAATTCAAATCTTTTGGTTTGGTTGAGTTTGAAAAGAAGGGAAGAATAAAAACAGTTACTCTTACTGCCCTAGGCGAGGATCTAGCTAGTGCTGTAGAGAATGTTTTAGCAAAACTTTCCAAACTTAAAGAAAAAACACAAGAGAAGTAGTATGTCTGAGATACTAGTTCTTGTGGACGAGCTTGATAATATAATAGGTTTTGATACAAAGGAAAATTGTCATTTGGGTGAAGGGAAGTTGCACAGAGGTTTTGTGGTATTTCTTTTTGACGAAGAAAATAGAATTCTTGTACAAAAAAGAAGTGAACAAAAAACTTTGTACAACGGCTTTTGGGACGCTTCTGTTGCAAGCCATCCTCTTAAAAAGGAAGATAGAATAGAAACTTATGAAGAAGCAGCAAGAAGAAGGTTAGGTGAAGAGTTAGGAATTTATAAAGATGTTTTGCTTGAAAGGGTTTTAGATTATGTTTATTATGCACCTTTTGGAAAATATTCAGAAAGAGAGTTTTGTGTCTTATTGAAGGGAGAATATGAAGGTGAAGTTAATCCAAATCCGAATGAGATAGCAGCTTACAGATATTTATGTATCAGAGATTTAAGAAAAGAGATAAAGAAAAATCCTTATGCTTATACTCCTTGGTTTAAAATCGCTTTTGAAAAGTTTCTTAAAACTTTTTAGAAAAAAAAGCTAATAATTATAAGTGGGAGTAAAAGAGTTTTTTAAACCAACTTGGAAGAAAATAATAATTTTTGCTGTTATATTTACTTTTACTTCGATTACAGGAATTCTTTACGAAAGTGTTTCTTTACAAAAAGGTTCGATCGTGCTTGTAGGTTCACCTTTACCTTACCTTGTTAGCTGCAATAAAGCAAAAACAGTTTGCCCAGAATTGTCAGTTGCTTTCAATATACTTGCCCTTCTTGGGGATGTAATTTTATGGTATATAGCTGCTTGTGCTGTTTGCTTACTCTTAAGGTAAACTTTTAAGGGTATCTATTTCTAAACGTTTTTAAACAAAAAGTTTTTGGACTTTAAAAATATTATACGAACTTTCTATATTTTATTTATGGAAGAACTAAAAAAACTCGAAACTGAACTTAAGATAAGAGGCTTTTCAGATAAAACAGTAAAGGCTTACTTGTTCTGGAACAAAAAATTTTTGGAACAAGTTAAGAAAGAACCAGAGGAAGTTGGAGAAGATGATGTGAAAAGTTTCATAGCACAAAAAATCTCAGAAAATGTTTCGCCTAAATCAATAGTTTTGATTAAAGCCGCACTTAAATTTTTTTACAACGAAGTTTTAGGCAAGAAAGTAGTCAATTTCAAAACACCAAAAATCTCAAAAAGTTTGCCGATAGTTCTAACAAAAGAAGAGGTAAAGAAGCTTATAAACTCTGTAGAAAACAAAAAACATCAACTTATAATTAAACTTCTTTATTCTTCCGGTTTAAGGTTGAGCGAGCTAGTTAATCTTAAAGTTGGAGATTTGGAATTGGATGAAAATATTGGCTGGGTAAGAGGAGGAAAAGGAAAAAAAGATAGGTTATTTATTATTTCAAAAAAGCTTTGCGAAGAACTTAAAAGTTTGGTTGAAGGAAGAAATGATGAAGAATTTCTTTTTGTCGGAAGAAAGGGGAAAATGTCTGAAAGGAATATCCAAAAAATAATTAAAATTGCAGCAAAAAAAGCAGGAATAGATAAGCCTGTCCATCCTCACACTTTGCGTCACAGCTTTGCAACTCACTTGCTAGAAGCAGGAGAAAACATAAGAAAAATTCAAGAACTTTTGGGTCATTCTAATTTATCTACAACTCAAATTTATACTCATGTTTCAACAGAAGAATTAAAAAAAGTGAAAAATCCTCTTGATGAGTTATAGGTTTAATTTTATTTTGAATGTTTTTCAGCTATATCTCCAGCAATTGGTAGTTTATATTTTTCTCCTTGATAACTCTTGATT
>JAWBVB010000020.1:0-6146 GCA_039004015.1 Candidatus Aenigmatarchaeota archaeon
TAGAACTGATGAATGGATTTTAGCAGAGCTAAGCAACTTGATAGAAGAATGTCTTAAAGGATATGAAGATTTTAACTTTTTCATACCTTCGAATAAAATAAGGGAATTTGTTTGGAACTTGTTTGCTTCTCACTACATTGAAATGGTAAAATCAAGAGCTTATGGCAATGGATTTAGAAAAGAAGAAAAAGAAGCAGCATGGTTTACTCTACACACTTGTTTAAAATCACTCCTTCTTCTTCTTGCACCCATTTCTCCTTTTATCACAGATTATATCTGGAAGAAACTTTATTCTAAAAAGAGCATTCATCTAGAAACTTTTCCAAAACCAAAATGGAAAAATGACATGACAAAACTAACTAAAAATTTGGTAGAGTTTAACTCAAGAGTTTGGGAAGAAAAGAAGAAGAAGGGAATTTCATTGAAGGAAGCTATAAAAGTAGAGATTCCAGAAGAGCTAAAAGTTTTTGAGAAAGATTTAAAAGTTATGCATAACATACTATAACTTCTGTGGTTAAAAATGGAAGAAGACAAATTACTTAAATTAAAGAAGATTGTAAAAGAATTGGAAAAAATAAAGGGAAGACATACAGAATTGGTTAGTGTTTATATTCCTTCTGGCTCAAATTTGCAAGAAGTTGTTAACATGTTAAGAGAAGAATACAGTCTAGCCCAAAACGTTAAGGATAAAACTGTGAGGAAAAATGTTATGGGTGCATTGGAAAAAATAATTCAACACTTAAGAATTTTTAGAACAACTCCTGAAAATGGTTTGGTAGTTTTTTGCGGAAATGTTTCACCCGATCCTGGAATTTCAGACATAAGAATTTGGAGCTTGGAACCACCAGAAAAGCTTTCAACAAAAATTTATAGATGTGACCAAACTTTCATCCTTAACCCTTTAAAAGAAATGTTAAGGGAAAAAGAAGTATATGGTCTGATAGTTCTAGATGCTGGAGAAGCTAACATCGGCTTACTTAAAGGAAAATCTGTGCAAGAGCTAAAGAAATTAGAATCTACGGTACCCTCAAAGAGTGTGAAAGGAGGGATGTCACAGAAAAGATTTGATAGAATAAGAGAAGATGCTTTGAACGAATTTTTCACGAAAGTAGGAGAAATTGCATCAAACCTTTTTTTGCAAGAGCCTGAGCTAAAAGGAGTTCTAATAGGTGGGCCAGGACCAACAAAGGAAACGTTTGTTCAAGGAAATTATTTACATCATGAAATACAGAAAAAAATATTGGGAGTAAAGGATACAAGCTACACAGGAGAGTACGGACTAAGAGAGCTTGTAAACAGGTCAGAAGATTTGCTTGAAAAAGCTTTGATAATGAAAGAAAAGGAAATAATGAATAAATTTTTTTCTGAGTTACAAAAGGGTGGAAACGTTACCTATGGTTTAAACGAAACTCTAAAAGCTCTAGAAGCTGGAGCTGTTGAAACTTTACTAATTTCTGAAGGTTTTGATTTCGTTCGTGTTAAGCTCAAGTGCAATAAATGCAATTTAACGCAAGAAAAAAATTTACCAAGAAATAAGGTTGAAAATCAATATTGTGAAGAATGCAAACAAATCATGAGTGTTGAAAGTGTTGAAGAAGTAACAGAAAGCTTAAGTGAAAAAGCAAAAAGCCTAGGAAGTAAAGTTGAGTTTATTTCAACAGAAAGTAGTGAAGGGGCTCAATTTAAAGAATTAGGCGGAATTGGAGCATTTTTAAGGTATAAGATTAACTAAACTCTTTTGAAAACAGGTGGAGGCACTCCTTTATAATCTTCATAAAGAGTTTTTCTATTAACAAAGAAAATAATCTCATTATCTACATGGACAATTTTATACAAATCTTGATTGTTTAGAGTTGCACTTTTAATTTTTCTCATATTCTTAGGGGAATAAGTTGCTAAAAGCTCACCTTCCCATATTACCCATTCATCACCCATCTTTACATTATTCCCTATTACCGAAACCTTATCTATACCGTAACCCCCTATTTCACTTCCTTTTCCTGTATAAGCGAACCTTCCGATTATGGATTTCCTTACTCTAGTTTTTTTACCAACTTTTGATGCAAAATAAAGTATAGAATTTTCTATTTCAGCCCCATCTTCTATTATACAATTATCCTCTATGCAAACATTTTTCAATCTAACGTCATTACCAATTCTTACGTTTGCACCTATGAGTACATTTTCCATCTCTACGCTTTTTCCGATTTTGCTTGAATAATGAATTCTTTCATCAATTTTACCAATTTTTCCGTTTAGGACATCGAGGGAAGCTTGAAGCAAAGTTTCCGGATTTCCTATATCAATCCAATAACCTTTATGAACATATCCGTAAACCCTGCATTCTTTAACCATTTTTGGGATCACTTGAGAACCGAAATCTGTAAGATCTTTATTCTTTTTTAAAAAATCTCTAAGGATTTCGGCTTTACTTAGGTAGCAGAACATACTTCCAAAGTTTGAAGGAGCTTCTTCCTTTCTAGGTTTTTCTATAAACTCAACAATTCTATTATTTTCTAACCTGGCTATTCCATACTTCGTAACATCTTCAACTTCTACAAGCCTTATAGTGAAATCAGAATCATTAGCCTCATGAAACTTGAGCATTTCTTCAACATTTATATCAGTTAAATTGTCCCCTCCTATTATAAGTAAATTTCCTTCAATATCTTCTTTCTCTAAAAGTCTTCTTGTTCCATCAGCATTCCCAAAATCTTCTTCAGTAGAGTAGTTAAACATAGCCTCTGACTTTAAATCAAGCCTTTTCGAAAAACTTTCCCCTCTCCTAAAATAGAAGTAAAGCTCATATTCACCTATTATCCAAAAGTTCCTACAACCGTACAAAGCTAAGTTCTCGAATATTCTTTCTAAAGTTGGTTGATTTGCTATTCCTATAAGAGATTTTGAATCTTCTAAGGTAAGAGGATAGAGCCTAGTACCTTTACCTTTTACAGGAGCTATTACAGTAATTTTTTCTCTCATAGGTTAAAAGTTTAGATTAAGGATTTATAAAGATTGTTTCATCCAAGTCTTTAAGTTTCTTGTTGAAAGAAAGTCTAAGAACTTTCTTGAAGGATAAATTTATTTGAGTAAAAAATCTTAAAAAAAAGCTTATTAAAATAAATTAAAGAATTTTATTGTACTATCTGTTGTAACTTTTTTAACCTCTTCTAAGGTAACTTTCTTTATTTCTGCAATTTTTTCTGCAACCACTTTCACGCTTAATGGAGTGTTTCTTTTACCAAAAGGAGAAAGCCATGGAGAGTCTGTTTCAAGCATTATCCTTTCTAAAGGTACATCTCTCACAACTTTCTTGTGCTTCTTGCTTTTGAGGATGATTGTATTTACAGAAACAAACCATCCATTCTCCACTATTCTTTTAACTAAATGATTTGCACCAAACATATGAAGCAAAACTTTTTTTGCATTTTCTTTCTCAAGAATTTTTACCGCTTCCTCATAAGCTTCTCTTGCATGAATGATTAAAGGTAAACTTAACTCTTTTGCAAGGTTTATTAGCTCAACAAAAAGCCCTCTTTGTTTTTCCTGAAAATTTTCTTCTTTGATCCAGAAAAAATCTAAGCCTGTTTCTCCAATACCAACAATTCTATCTTTGTTTAGTTTAATTTTTTCTATAAAACTCTCTTTTTCTTCTTCAGAAATTTCTTTTATATATCCTGGATGGATTCCCATACAAGCAAAAACAAAACCTTTATACTTTTCAACTAAGCTTAAAGTTAGATCAAAATCTTTTGGGTGGGCACAACAAGTAATTATTGCTTTCAATTCTTTTTTACAATCTTCTATAACTCTATCTCTATCCTGCGAAAAATCTTCTTGTTCAAGATGGCAGTGAACATCAATCATTAAATAAAAATAGAGAAGAAGTAATTTATTTCTTTTATTAATTTTCTAACTTAGAATTTTTACAAATTTTTTAAGAGCATAATTACAGAAAAGGCAAGAAGAAAAGAAAAAACTAAGGAAATTGAAATTAGATCAGAAGTTTTAAAAAAATATCCTGAAGGAGAGTTACTAGAGGAAACAAACAAAAATAAAAGGAAAGATAAAAGTAAGACCACAAAAATTCCGGGAATTTCGGTTTTCGATTTTTCATCTTTCATTTTATGCCTTTTATGGTAGTGCTCTAATATTTTTTCCACAGCTTTTTCAATTTCTTCTACAGTTTGAATGTAGCTAGCGGAAGGCAAATGCTGGAGAGTTACATAAAAGCTTATCAACTTATCTTGAAGGTTTGAATCACCTAGCCTATAGGCAACTTGAGAAGCTACATGAGCAGTCCTCATCAAATCTTGTAAATATATCCTTTCTTGCTGTTGAGGGATGTGCCCTTTTTCACTCATTTCTTTTTTCCAATTTTTTACCGTAGTTTCTAATTCCCTCAACAAATTGTAAAGTTTAGATATATACTCTTTTTTTTCAATTTCGGAAAACTCTTCTAAACTATCTTTCCTTCTTCGAAGATTAAAAGGCATAATTAGAAAATGGGATGAAATAAATATAAATTTTAAGATTCTCAAGATTCCTCAAGAAGAAGAGCGTTAACAACTCCTTCTTGGCTAGGTCTAGAAGTAACTATTGCTTTTCCTATTTCAGTTTTAATAACACAACCTTTTGTGATTATACCTCTTCTAACAAAGTGAGGGTTTGCTTTATTTTCTAAGACATCTAAAACCTTAACTTTTTTTGCAGTTTTTGTTTTAGGGTCAAAAACATTAGCAAACTCTACAGATAAAGCTCTTATCTTAACATTCCCTCCCCTCACTCTTACTTTTTTCCTTTTTTCTTTTCCCACTTTTGTAAAGGTAGGTAAGCTTCCTAATTCATACTTCTTCTTTTTTCTAGCTAATTTAATTAATCCTCCCGTAGGTTTTCTTCCTTTTTCTCCATGCCAAACTGACATAATATCACTTATCCTTTTTAACTCAAATAAAGTTTATGAGGTTTCTAAGCATATAAAATTTTCTTTCATTTCCTCTAATAATCTTAAAACTCTTGGGATAAGCTTTAAGAAGAATAGAGCTTTAATTTTTAAACCATTAACGTTTATATACTTTCTTATTGAATTAAATAGTGAAAAGAAATGACAGAAAGACCGATAGATGCCTTAGACAAAGCAAAAGGGAAGAAGGTTTTTGTTAAGTTGAAAAACGGAGAAGAAATCACAGGAATCTTAAAAGCTTTGGACCTACATTTAAACCTTTGGCTAGAAGAGGCAGAAATCCAAAGAAATGACAACAAAATAAAACTTGGAACAATATTAGTTAGGGGAGATACAATAGTTTATGCTTCTCCTGTACAAGTTTAGAGCTATCTTTTCTTGGGTTTCCTTCCAACTTTTTTAACTTTCTTTACTTTTTCAACTTTTTCGATTGGAACCTTCTCTCTAGCTTTTTCTCTAACATATAACTTATAAGAAACTATGATAAAAACAACAATTACAATAACTGCTAACCAAAGTAAAATAGTCATAGCTATAAGCTCCTTTTTAGCTGGAGCTTGTTGAGAGAATATGCTAAGGTAAGCTAAGTGAAAAGCCTCGTCTGAGCTTATGTTTATAGTTATCACATAACTCCCAACTTTTTTAGGTTTAATCTTCAAAGCAAAACTTTCTGTTTCTCCTGGCAAAATTTTTGGATAAAATTCTGGTAAAATTTCGTACTCAAAATCAGGCGAAACGTTCACTAATTGAATTTTTACGTTGTTAAAACTTTTTTCTCCCTCATTTTTAATTTTTATCATTACCTCAACTTCATAATCTACAAAAGTATCTATTCTAAAAGGTAGAACAAAACTCCAATTAAGTAAGCAAGAGTCTTTGCATTTTGAATCACACCATTCACAACCAAAATTTAAACAAGAAAAAGAATCTGTAAATTCAGAACAATTTTTTACACAGGCAAACTGTTGACAAATTCCATTGCACCAATAACAGCCAGCATTTAAACAAGAGGAAGAATTTGAAAAAATAGAACAACCTCCTGGACATAAATTCATACACAATTCTTTACAATACTCAAAAGTTTGATTAAAGGGTAAAATGCTACAGTTAACATAACCAAAAGTTGGACAATCGCAACATCCTTGAGGATAAGTTTTAATGCAACAATTCAAATCAATTTTTG
>JAWBVB010000021.1:0-6126 GCA_039004015.1 Candidatus Aenigmatarchaeota archaeon
GCCTTCTTATTATTGCATTTCTTCTTGCTAGTTCTCTTGCGCCTAAGGCTAAAGTTATAGTAACGACTGCAGGCAAACCTTCAGGAACTGCACTAACCGCTAAGGCAACAGAAGTCATGAAAGCATCAAGAGATTTTTTTATAATTTCCTCAAATTCCCTTATCTTAAAAATTCCTAAGATTTCGTAAAGTTCTAAGGCAAAAATTACTATGCAAATAACAACAACAAACTTCGCAAGCTTTTTTGCAAAATCATTTAATTTTCTTTTCAAAGGAGTTTCCTCTTCCTCTATTTCCTGAACTTTTTCTGCAATTTTTCCAAATTCTGTTTTCATTCCTGTAGCTGTTACTAGAGCTTTTCCTCTTCCATAAGTAGCATAAGTCGCCATAAAAACGCAATTATTTCTTTCGGTTATTGGTACATCAGACTTTAATTTCCCTACTTTTTTTCTCACAGGAGTAGATTCACCTGTTAAAACTGCCTCATTAACCTCAAGTTCTATACTTTCCAAAAGCAAACCATCTGCAGCAATTCTATCACCTGTCTCTATCAAAAGGATGTCACCAGGTACAACTTCCCTTGCATCTATCAAAACTTCCTTTCCTTCTCTTATAACCTTAGCCTTAGGGGCAGTAAGTTTTTTCATAGCCTCTATAGCTTTTTCAGCTCTGTATTCTTGAGTAAAACCAACTATTGCATTTAATACAACTATCGCTCCTATTGCTATGGTATCAACATAAGCTTCAAAAAAACTTTTTTTTGGATCTTCCTTTATTTCATACCATCCTATTAAAAAAGAAATGACTATTGCAACCAAAAGTATTATTACAAATATATCTTTAAATTGGTTGAGAAAAATTCCTAGGACTGAAACTTTTTTTCTTTCTTTTAATTCATTATAACCATACTCTTGCAATCTTTTTTTAGCTTCCTCTTGGCTTAACCCTTTCTCGCTTGTTTTTAGTTTTTCCATCGCTTCTTTTGAATCTAGAACATACCACCTCTCTTCTTCCATTCAATCACTTAATAAACTATATTCTTAACCGAATAGATAAAAAATTTAATGTTGTTCTAAAAAAACAAAAAAAATTTAAAGTTGTTAAAGAAATTAATAAGCTGTGAGTGTTTTACACAAAATTCCATTGGGAGAAGAACCACCGGAAATAGTTAACGTTTTTATAGAATGTCCAAGTGGCTCAAGGAAAAAGTATGAGTATAATCGGGAATGGGACGAGCTTGTTCTTGATAGAATAATTCCCTCATCAGTTGTTTTTCCTGCAGACTATGGTTTTATTCCTCAAACCTGGTTTAGCGATGAAGATCCTTTAGATGCTTTGATTTTAAGTTACGAGCCTTTAGAAATTGGTTGTATAGTTAGAGCAAGAGTCATAGGAGCTTTGGTAATAGAAGATGAAAAGGGCGAAGACCCAAAAATTGTTTGTGTTCCTTTGAATGATGCAAGGTTTGATGGGATAAAAGATATAAAAGATGTTCATCCTCACAAGTTAAAGGAAATCCAAGAGTTTTTTGAGACTTATAAAAGGCTAGAGCCTAAAAAATTCTCCAGGTTTAAAGAATGGAAAAATTCTAAGGAAGCGAAGGAACTTATTCTCTATGCTAACACTCTTTACAAGAAAAAATTTCAGGAAAGTAAGGAAAACATGAAAGATAAAGAGAGAAATTAAAGAAAAATTACATTCAAAAATTAGAGTAAACTTGAAACAAAATTATTTCTAGCTTACCTCTATTCTTTTCAGAGATTTTAAATAAATACTTTTTACCTTTAATACTTTCAAACTCTTTCTTAATTTTTTGTCGTTAGTAGCAACAAAAGTATTTTCATCAGAAAATTTCAAAATCGCTTTATCTGCACTTTTTTCTTTTGTAGCTATTAGCTCGCAATTATTTTTAACAAACTCTAAGGCAAGCCTTGCATAATTTGCTTCTTTTTTCCCTGTTTTTGCTATTTTTTCAAGTTCTTTTAAAGTTGGTTCAAGAACCAAAAACTTAAAAGGCTTTCCTATTTTTTCTTCTATTTCTTCTAAAAATTCTACTTTAAACCTGAAGCAGTCTATTAAAAAATTTGTGTCGAAAACAATTTTCTTCACATTTTTAAAAAGCAAAAACATTTAAATAAAGATTTCAAAAATTGAATAAGGGAACATGAAAGGTATTTCTACTGTACTTACAACAGTCCTTTTAATAGTAATAACTTTGGTTTTGGTTGGAATGGCTGTGGGCTTTATATTTGGATGGTGGGGAAGAACTCAACAATTTATCGAACAAGTTGGAAGTGGTGAATGTATCGAAGGAGGAGGAGCTAACGGAGAAGATCTTGTAAGAATAAAATTAAGGAATCCTTCCCCAACTTCTTCTGTAACAATAGATATAGTTCAAACAGCGCCATCCCTTGATTCAACAATCTTAAATTCTGAGACAGGAGGTAATGAAGTAAATAAGTTTACCAAAACCATAGAACCAGGCCAAACTTATACTTTTGAAGACACATGCAAAGGTTCAGGAACTGATAGGTCTTGTAGTTATAAAGTTACACCACCCACAGGCATCTTTTCTATTGATGTTTATGCTATATGTCGCTAGATAACACTTCCGTAACCTATTAACCTCCATCTTCCAGAAAATTGTCTTGAAATAACTATTCTTTCATTTTTTTCTGTGTAAACAGGGATTTTAAGCTTAAGCTCAATCGTATCCTTTTTCAATTGCGTAACTATTCCTATAGTTCTTGCAGTTCCCACGTTTATCAAAAGCTCTTCTTTCAGTTTTATTGGAGTTACTTCCTTAACATCTTTTGCTCCAACTAACCTTTCAAAAAGTCTTACTTGAACCTCAAAACTATCCCTTGCTTCCTCCAGTTTTCCTGGAAAACCAACTACATTTCCTACAAGAGAATCAGATTTTGTTAAACAAGGATCAAGATTTGTTAGAACTCCTACCAAGCCTCCTGGACCAGCTTCTTCCAAATTTCTTTTTGCTTTTTGCAAACCTTCTACCTTTGTAATTAAACTTTTGTATTTATCTCCTACCTTTATTCCTGGCTTTATTTCTATTTCATCACCAACCTTAATTTTACCTTGAATTATTGAACCCCCTAAGACTCCTCCTACTAACTTTTCTATTTCTGTCCCTGGTTTATTGATGTCAAAGCTTCTAGCAACAAGCATCTTCAGATCTTTTCCTTCTTCCCTTTTTGGAGTTGGGATTCTTTCTTCTATAGCTTCAATAACCAAATCTATGTTTGCTCTTTGCTGTGCAGAAACTGGAATGATGGGCGCATCTTCTATAATCGTTCCTTTTATAAAATTCTTAATTTCTTGATAATTTTCCAAGGCTCTTTCTCTAGAAACCAAATCAATCTTATTCTGAATTACCACAACATTTTTTATTCCTGCAACTTCCAAGGCAGCCAAATGTTCCCTTGTTTGAGGTTGGGGACATTTTTCGTTCGCAGCTATGACAAGCAAGGCTCCGTCCATAAGAGAAGTTGCTGTTAGAACTGTTGCCATCAAAGTCTCATGGCCAGGGGCATCTATAAAACTAACAGTTCTTAAAATTTCACAATCAGAAAAGCAGTAAGGACATTTTTCTGTCGTGCCATACCTCAAACATTTATTACATCTATAAAAAGTTGCGTCAGCATAACCTAGGCGAATCGTTATTCCTCTTTTTAATTCTTCAGAATGGGTTAAAGTTAGCTTTCCGGTTAAAGCTTCTGTCAAAGTTGTTTTTCCATGGGCTACATGTCCAACTAAACCGATGTTAACTTCTGGGATTAGCTTTTCATCCCTTACTTTCTCCACCTCCTTCCTTCTTTTCCTTTTGCTTGACAGGAATAAGCTCTTCTATAGGCTTTTCTCCTTTTTTAACTATTTTGCAATTTATTTGAGTTATGTCTTCGCTTATCGTATTTCCTCTCACAGTTTTTCTTCTTCTTTCTCCTTTTTTTGTTGGATGAAAACAAGGTGGAGAAGAAAGCAATACTTTTTTTCTTCCCATACCTTTAACGTTAGGATGCATGGGAAAACCATCTTTATCTGTTCCGCCAGTAATTTTTAAGGTGTAGCCTGTTAAGCCTAGAAGTTCGCCGTTAAATTCGTCTCCAATTTTCTTTCCTATTAGACCTAAAGCTTTGCTTTTTTCCACTTCTACTTGATAAGTTTTTCTTGTTTCTGGATCGGCTACTACAAACTTAAACACTACCATACTTTTCACTTAATTGAAAATAAATGTATATTTATTCTTAAAAAGCTTTCAAATTTATTATTATGAAAGTTTTGTAGCATTTATTTCAATTAAGGAGGAATGGTTAAATGAAAAAATATTTTATCGACCCATGGGGAGCTAGCTTAATTGAAGATTATCAAAGAGTCATAAAAGATTTTGGTATAACTCCTTTTGATGAAAAAATTTTGAGTAAACTTCCAAACCCAAATAGATTAATGCGAAGGTTTGTAGTTTTTGGCCATCAAGACTTAGAAATAATTGTTAATGCTCTTCAAAATAAAAAAGATTTTGCAATCCTAACAGGTATAATGCCATCTGGTGAAAAGCTTCATTTTGGGAATAAAATGGTTGTTGAGATGGTTAAATACTTTCAGGATCAAGGTGGTGAAGCTTACGTATTAGTTGCTGACTTAGAAGCCTTAGCAACTAGGAATGTTTCTTTGGAAGAGGCTGAAAGAAGAGCAATGAATTTTCACATACCTGCATACATTGCTCTTGGCTTAGATTCTAAAAAAACTTATTTTTATTTCCAATCTAAAAATAAAGTTGTAAGAGACCTTGCGTATGAATTCTCTACAAAACTTACCTTGAACGAATTTAGAGCATTATATGGAAACTTGGACGCAGGAAAGATAATGTCCGTCCTAACTCAAATTGGCGATATTCTTTACCCTCAAACCAAAAAAATTAGGCCTGTTGTTGTACCGGTTGGAATAGATCAGTCAGTTCATATAAGAGCATGTAGAGACGTTGTAAGAAGGTATAAAAAAATTAATTTTATTCTTCCGTCAGCAACTTATCATAAATTTACTCCAAGTTTGGATGGTAGTATAAAAATGAGCAAGAGCAAACCAGGTAGCTATATAGAGATACCAGAAGACCCTGAAGTTGCAGGAAAAAAAATGTTAAACGCTGTTGATGGAGGAAGAAAAACCGCAAAAGAACAAAGAAGACTTGGCGGTGAACCAGAAAAGTGTGTAATATTTGAATTTTATAAGCAACATTTGATAGAAGATGATAAAGAATTAAATGAAATTTATAGGAAATGTAAAGCTGGCGAGTTACTTTGCGGTGAGGATAAAGCCAGAGCATGCGAGTTAATGAAGAAATTCATGGAAGATTTTAACAAGAAATTCGAAAAAGCTAAGGATGAGGTTGATAAAGTAAACATTATTTCACATTTTTGACAAAAATTAAAAAAATAACATAAAAGAAAAATTAACGTCACTTTAAAGGAATAATATTTAAATATAGTTGAAAAAACTTTTATTTTTTCAACCTAATAAACCAATTTATGAAACTTCCTTTCATTTCAATAATAGTTCCAACCCTAAACGAAGAAAAATTAATAGAAAACTGTTTAAAATCGATAAAAAACCAGGACTATAAAGGAAAGTATGAAATAATAGTAGCTGATGGAAAAAGTAAGGATAAAACCGTACAAATAGCTAGGAAATACACAGATAAAGTTATTATAGTTAAAAGAAAAGGAAGACCGGCAGGATTGAATGAAGGTGCAAAACACGCTAAGGGTGAAATACTTTTTTTTGTAGATGCAGATTGTGTTCTTTTACCAAATACGCTAACAGTTTTCGCAAAAGCTTTTAAAAGTAAGAAAGTTGTAGGTGCTACTTGTCCTGTTACACCACTAAACGCTAAAATGAAAGACTTTTTAATTTACTGGTTGTTTAACCAATTCTCTAAGTCATCGATTAAACTAGGAAAACCACAAATCAGTATAGTTTTTGGCTATAGAAAAGAAGTTTTTGAGAAAGTTGGTGGTTTTAAAGAAGATGTTATTCCTGAAGAAGATTTGGACTTATCTTTAAGAATCGGAAAACATGGTAAAATAGTTTTTATTGATGATGCTTTAGTTTTAAC
>JAWBVB010000022.1:0-6111 GCA_039004015.1 Candidatus Aenigmatarchaeota archaeon
TTCTGTAATCGACTTTCGTAGCCAAACCTGGCATATCCAAGAGGTTTAAAATTATCTTTTTATTATTTTTAAGCTTAATTTCGATCTTCTCTTTCTTTTGAACACTTCTGGTTTCATGAGGAATTTCAGAAACTTTCCCAACCTCTTCTCCTGTCCAATCAAGAGAAATTCTGTTTGCAAGAGTTGTTTTTCCTACATTAGTTTCCCCATATATTCCCAACCTTATGTTTTTCTTTTGCCCAAATAAACCTAAAATCCAATCAAAAAAATTTCTAAAGCTCAAATTCATAAAATATATTTAGTTTTTCAAATTTTTAAACTACAAGCTTAAAGATTAAGGGAAAAACATCACCAAAGTATAAAGTAAAAAACAAAGCCAAAGGAAAGGTAGGAGCAAACCTTACGCCTTCCTTTATAGTTACATACTTTTTTCCAGATTTTCTTATTTTTATAAGTTCTTTCTGTGTTATTCCTTCCCAAAGTTTGCTTTCTGCTAATACATCCCCAACTTTAAGTTTTGAAACAGGAATTCTTTTCTTAAACCCAACTTCCTCTACACATTTTGTAAATTTCCAAATCATAAAAATTCCTAAGGTTAGTAGTAGGGGAAGTAAAGAATTTGTTAATAAATGCTGAAAATTTATTGGTATCTCAAAAAGACTGTAAAGGTATAAATTAAGAGCAACAAAAACAAAAAATAAAGCTAAACTAAAAATCGTCATCAAGCTTGCACTAGCTTTTACTTCTTTTGAAAAGGAATCTATAATTTTTCTATTTATAAAAGCAAGGATAAAAGAATAGAATAGCATATAAGCAGTTCCGATAAAGAAAACGTTTAAAGTGTAACTTACCATTCCACTAAAAGGAAAAGGTAATATTTTGTCAAACCAAGAGCTTTTAATCATGTTTGGGATTAGAAAACCTATGGCACTTAAGAGTTTAGCATCTCCTCCACCCCATTGCCCTGAATAGTAGAGAATAAAACCGAAAGCAAAAAGTATAGTGCCACAAGCTAAGCTGTAAGCTAAGGGAAGAAAACTTTGCTCGTAAAAGCTTCTTGATAAAGCAATTAGTAGTGCGATAACTATCATTGCATGAGGAATAGAATCAGGGATTTCTGTAGTTTTCAAATCCCAAATTCCAGCAAGAGAAGAGCCAAAAAAAGCTACTAAAATTGAAAATTCTTCAAACATATAATAAAATTGTTCTTTATAGTTTTAATACTTACTAACTGAATTTTAATATAAAAACAAAAAAAACAAATATGAAAAGTTTTTTTCAGTTAATTTCCTTAAAGTAAACTTAAGAATACTTTTTAAACCCAATTTTCTTTGCTATTTCCCTAAAGCATTGTCTACAGTAATATAATCCATATTTCCTTATTACCCCTTTTGTTTTCCCACATCTCTTGCAAGCTCTTGTTGCCCTGCCATACTTTTTCATTCAACCACCTACGTTACCTAAGATTTCTATTATACTTTCTTCACTTTCTATCAAAATCTCGAACAAATGCCTATAAATTTCTAAACTTTTTTCCATTTCTGCTTTTTTAAACAATATTCCATTTATTTTTGTTGCTAATATCAAAAGTTTAAATTCATTCAACAACTTCAACTCCCAAATTTTTCTTCACCCATTCCATAGCCTCTTCCCTTGTTATTCTATGCTCCTTTGGGATTTTTCTTTTTTGTATTCTCCTTCTTTTAATTCTAAAGCCAGGTCTTTCCAGAGTTACACAAACGTCTAAGCCAAGCATCCCAATTTCATGAGAATACTTTACCCCAGGAATTTCTATGTATTCCTTAATCCCAAAGCTAAAATTCCCATTGTTATCAAATTTCGAGGCTTCAAGTTTTTTATCCACAGCTTCCAAAGCTTTCTTTAGAAATTCCAGAGCCTTTTTTTTCCTTAGAGTTACTTTTACCCCAACAGGCTTACCCTTTGCTACTCCAAAAGTACTTCTTCTTTTTGATTTTGTTACAACAGGTTTTCTTTGAGTCAAATATTCCAAAAGTCTTTTTGCCCTTTCTATTTTTTGAAGGTCAGCTGCACATCCAACGTTTAAAGTTACCTTCTCTATCCTTATTTCTCTCATAGGATTTTCTTTCATGACATCACTCTTCTACAACAAAGAAGTAATCTTTCTTTATCTCAACTTTTTTATCCTCCAATCTACAAACAATTTTTTTTGACTCCCTTAAGCTTCTTCTTTCTATTATTTCCTCTACTCTTGCTTTTTTCCCAGAATTCTGTCCTTTTAAGATTATTCCGATTGAACCAGGTTTAAGCTTAATATGCTTTAGAATTTTTTGAGAAGGAATCTCTATCAAAACAGAATCCCCAGTTTTATAATCATCTTTTTCCTTTTCTATCAAAATATTTCTTCCATCATGCAGGTTGAGCTGAATTTTTCCACCTTTAACTATTGTCTTATTATTTATTCTGCAAATCTTTTGGTTTGCTTCTTCTCTACTTATTTCAATAACTTCCAAACCTTTTGCTCCTGGCAAAATTCTGAAATATTTATTTATTTTAGGAATGGCAACAACATCCATTAAACCAACAGGATAAGCATGATCTTTTCTCTTTCTTCCGTCAACTAAAATTTCTCCGTTTTTGATTATTCTTTTTGCTTCTTTTCCAGTTTCGGCAAGCTTAAGTATATCTCTTACTATTATCAGTAAAGGAATACATTCAAACTTTTTATGTGGTCCTGGCCTAGGACTTACAGTAAACTTTAAAACTTTCTTAGGCTGTTTCCAAAATTCTGGAGCAAGCAATCTTTTAAGCTTCATTCCTTTCCCTTCATTCTTCTTTCAAGTATTTTAACTCTTCTTTTATCCTCAAGGTTTAAATTTATTATTCTTAAATTTGAAGGATGAATAGGAACCTGCCTTTCTGTTCCATCAGTTCTTTTCCTTGTAATACCTTCGATATAAACTTTATAGTTTTTTGTATCAATCTTTGAAACCTTACCTTTCCTTTTTTTGAATTCACCTCTCATTACTTCAACTTCATCCCCTTTTCTTAAGGTTAAACTTCTTGTTTTATATTTTTCTCTTAACTCTTTTGATAAATGAGCAGAAATCATCTTTCTTCTTAAGTGCAAAGGTGCTTCGTACAAAAACTTTCTTTGTTTTCTTGGTTTCTTTGATTTTGGTCTTTTCATCTTAAACCACCATGCTTGCAATTTTTCCTATTCCCGAAAACCTTTCTACAGCTTCCCTTGCTACTGGACCCTTAATTTCGGTTCCTTTTGGTTCGCCATTCTCATCAACTATAACTGCAGCATTATCTTCAAACTTTATTCTTATTCCTTCTGCTCTTCTATACTCTGCTTTTTGCCTTATTATTACTGCGTTTAAAACCTGCTTCCTTATCTTTACGTCTCCTTCCTTCACCGTTACCTTTATCATATCTCCAACCCCTGCCTTAGGTTGTCTTCTTCTCTTTCCTTTGTAGCCAAAAACAGAAATTATTTTTAGAATTTTCGCTCCAGTATTATCTGCACAAATTAAATAACTTCCAACATTCAAGGCTTTTGTAATTCTTGCTTTAACTGCTTTCATTTTTATCCAACTCTAAAAATTTTTTAAACATTTTATCTAGGGAATAAGTATCAAGATGAGAATAAACCATAATTTCACCTTTTTAAAATTTCAACAACAACAAAACTTTTTGTTTTACTCAATGGTCTGCACTCTGCTATTCTTACTATATCACCTTCTTTTGCGTTTATACATTCAGGATTATAAGCTGGAATTCTAGATCTTCTCCTTTCATATCTTTCGTACTTCGGAATGTAGAGAAGATAATTTCTTTCAACTATTACTGTTTTTGACGATTTAGCTGAAACTACTTTCCCTTCTAAAATTTTACCTCTAATCTTAAGCTTACCATGAAAAGGACATTTTTCATCCTTACACTCCTTTTCTGGTAGTTTAACATCTATTCCTATATCCTTCATCCCTACCATCTCTTAAACTTCTTTTTAATCCTGTCCTCTGGTCTTGAGACCAGTATTTTACCATCGACTTGTACTTTTGTTTTATTAGGCAGAATAAATATAAATATGCAATTCTTTTTAGGAATAATTTTTTCTTTTCCTTCTTTTGTCTCTATCTTGAAAGTGTTGTAGGTCTCATCTATTACTCTTCCCTTCAAATTCTTAAGAGTAGGATCAGTACTACTTTTTATTTTTACTTCTAACCCAATAAGTTCGTGTCTTACTAAGTTCTCTGGTGTAATTGGCATATTTATTAATTATCAAGCCTTAATTTAATTCTTCTTTCTACCAAATTTTTAACAAAAAGTTAATTTTTGAAACTAGAATTTAAGGTAAAAAAGATTTGAAAAGTTACTCTAAGAAAATCTGTTTTCTTGAATTTTTCAGTTACATAATTTCGATTAGATCTTCTGAATAACCAAGTTTTACTAGCAACTCCTTTATTTTTACTCTATGATCGCCCTGAAGCTCAATATGTCCTTTCTTAAAAGTTCCGCCGCAGGCAAGCTTTTGTTTAAGTTGAGAAGTTATTTCTTTTGCATTATCTTTTATTCCTTCTATTATTGTTATTGGTTTGTCAAACCTCCTTCTTTCTATGAAAACTCTTATTTTTTCTGCTTCTCTTTCTATAGTTTTACAAACACACAATTCAAGAGGAAGTCCACACTTAGGGCAGACTTCTGCCATCTTTATTTCTTTCCTCCACTCTTCTCTTTTTTAATAGTTAAAATTCTTGCAACAGCCCTTTTTAATTCCTTAATCTTTCCAGGACTTTTAACAGGCCTACCCATTTTAACATTAGCCATTTCTTTCATGAGCTCTAGTCTTAACTCAGAAAGTTTTTTATTCAAATCCTCAAGCTTCATTTCCCTCAGTTGTTTTGCTTTAAGCTCTTTCATAACCCAAACTAACCTTTAAAATTGAGAAAAATTCAAGGCTTTACTCCTCTGTATTAGACTTTTTCTCACTATTTTCCTCCTTTTTTTCTATTTCTTCTCCAGGTTTAAATTCTTTTTCCTTTCTTATTCCTTTTTCAAACTCTAGCTCTTTTGGGGCTTCCTTCATTATATGAACTCGAATCCCAACTATTCCAGGCTTAATCATAGCTTGTGCATAACCTACATCAACTAAAGTTTCAGCATAATCTCCAGAGAAAGCAACAAAACCTTTTTTAAACTTTTGAAACCTACTTCTTTCTTTTCCTGCAAGCTTTCCACCTATTCTTATTTGCACACCTATCGCTCCTGCTTCCATCACTTTTTCCACATAATAATTAGCAACTTTTTTAAAGTTTACTCCCTTTTCTATAGCTCTTGCAACCCTCCTAGCAACTATGTTAGCATCTAATAAAGGTTGTTCTACCTCTCTCACGTCCAACAAAGGATTTTCCAATCCGAACTTTTCTTTCAACTCTTCTGTTATGTCCTTTATTTTCTTTCCAGATTTTCCTACAACTAAACCAGGCTTATGAGCATAAACTACTATCCTTATTCCTAAGGGGGTTCTTTGAATTTCTGTATGGCTATAACCTGCCTTTTCAAACTTTTTTGCCAGAAATTCCTCTATTTGTGCTTCCTTTATACCTTCCTTCACGAAAAGCTTTTCTACTGCCATTACCTTTCACCAAGAATTATTTCTATTCGAGTGACCTTCGCTTTTCTTCCTCTAAAGCGCCACCTTGATTTTGGCCTAATGAAAACTCTTCCTTTATCAGCTTTAGCAATTTTAACAAAAAGTTTTTCAGGGTTTAAATTTTTTACTTTTGCGTTTGCTTCTGCACTCTTCAAAATTTCTAAAATTTGCTTAGCAGCCTTAGTATAATACTTTCCATCCAAACTAATTTTTTTATCGATGAGCATTTCCAAAAACTTTTTTGCTTTATCCACTTTTTTATTCTTTATTTCTTTGCAAATAATTGTAGAATGCTTAAGAGAAATTCTCGCATCTTCCAAAATAGCAGAAGCAGTTTTCATGTTCTCACTTTATTGCTACATGCTTTGAGCCACGAGTAGCTCCTACTCCTGGAGCTGAATGTTTAACTCTTTTGCAAGTAGGAGCAAATTCTCCAAGTCTATGTCCAATCATCTCAGGGGTAATAACTATGG
>JAWBVB010000023.1:0-5953 GCA_039004015.1 Candidatus Aenigmatarchaeota archaeon
TGATGGTAGTTTGTGTAATTCATGCAGGCGGAAAAGGAGAAAAATTTTTACCTTTAACTTTAACAACACCAAAACCTTTGATAGAAATTGGTATAGAGAAAAAACCTTTGATTTACTGGAGCATGCTTCCTGCCATAAGCTATGGAATAAAAAAGTTTGTTATAACAACGAATTACTTAAGCGAGAAAATTGAAGAGTATTTTAAGAGAGAAGAATGGAAGGATTTTGAAATAGTAATTTATAGGGAAAAAGAAAAGTTAGGAAGTGCGGGAGCAACAAAGTATTGTATAGAAGAAGGAATCCTAGACAAAAAAGAAACTGTTATCATGCAAAACGCTTCTGACATAACAAGAAATTTTATAGCAGAACTTCTTAAATATCACAAAAAACAGGAAGAAAAAGGTTTCGAGTTAACAATAGTATGCGCTGAAAGATGTGTAATACCTTCCAGCAAAGTAGAATATAATATAAAAACAGGAAAAGCTTTAAGCTTGAAGAGAAAGCCAATTCATGTTTGGGCTAAGGGAAGTGCAAGCCATACAGGAAGTTTTGTTTTTAGCCCAAAAGCTTTAGAAAAGTTTGAAAACGTTAAAATACCTTCAAACCCTGAAGATAGTATTGTTCAAGATTTAATAGAAGAAGGGAAAGCTTGTGTTTATGTTACTGATACATGGATACCGATAAAGTATTACTCAGATATAGAAGAAGCAAATAAAATTGATTTAAGAGAATTTATACTTGGAAGGCAGGGGTAGCCAAGTCTGGTCAAAGGCGCAGGCTTCAGGAGCCTGTGGCTTAGTGCCTTCCTGGGTTCAAATCCCAGCCCCTGCACTCAGAAATTTTAAACATCATTTTTAAATAAGCAAAAAACTTAAGAAAAATTATATGCCAGCCAAAAGAAGCTTAGTTAAAGTATACATACTTGGAATTATAACACTAGGAATTTACTTTCTTTATTGGTACATTAAGACAAAAAGTGAAATGAACGAAATGGGAGCAGAAATACCAACCGCATTGCTACTGATAATACCGATAGCCAATATTTATTGGTTGTATAAATACGCAGAAGGTTTTGCAAAAGTCACGAAAAAAGAAAGCACATTACTTTGGTTTCTACTCTTTTGGTTACTACCTATTATTACACCAGCTATAGTTCAGTCAGAATTGAACAAACTTGCAAAGTGAATACTTTATAAAAAAGAAAGAAAAAGTTTATTGTATTCCTTAGATTTAAGCTTTTCCGAAAACTTTAAAAGAAAAGAGTCGGCACAAGCTTTACTTAAACTTATCGGTTAATTTTATATCCTCGATTTTTTATGCTGTTAATAATAGATGATTCCTTTGATTTAAAAGGATGAAAAAAAATCCTTAGGAGGCGAAAAAATGCCAAAGAAAAAGAAAGAAGAACCAAAACCTGAGGAGCAAACAACTCCTCCTGCCTAAGTTATAGGCAGCCTTTTTTTTCTTTTTTATTTTTTTAAAACCAATATCATATAATGTTAGACATTTACCAAGCTTCCATGATAATTTTTTTTGTTATACTTGCGATTTGGGCATACTTTGACAGGAAGAATATTGAGTTTAAGTATATAATTCTTCTTAGAAAAACCAAGAAAGGGTTAAAAATTTTAGACAAGATTGCTAGTTTTAAAAAATTCTGGAAAGTTGTTGGAGCAATAGCAATAGTTTCTTGTTTTTTAATGATGGTTGATGGACTAAGAGTTATTGTTATAGCATCTTTTATGATAATTTCTGGACAAATAAAGGAATCCTTAGGAGGTTTAGTTTTACCAGTTCCAAGTGCTACTCCTGTTTTTGGTCCAGGGTTTATAGGTTTGCCTTTTCTTTTCTGGATAATTATTTTGCCAACAATTTTATTTCCTCACGAGATTGCCCATGGAATAATGTGCAGGCTTGAGAAAATTAAGATAAAGTCTATGGGAATAATATTGCTTCTTGTTTTGCCAGGAGCTTTTGTTGAACCTGATGAAGATGAAATAAAAAAATCAAGGCTTATAACCAAGCTAAGAATATTTAGTGCAGGAAGTTTTGCAAACCTTTTAGTTGCTTGCTTAATTTTTACTCCTTTTTTTGGAGTCGGATTACTTCCAAACATTATATGGCCAAGCATAAGCACAGGCTATTTGAGAATAGTTGAGGTAAACTCAAGTGCCCCTGCTGGAATAATGGGCTTAGAAGCAGGAATGGTAATAACTGAAATTAACGGGAAAAAACTAGAGATAAGTTACCATGATTTCCTAACAGCAGAGTACTTGACAAAATATTTCAAAGAAGTAAAAGTCGGAGATATAATAAACATAACAACAAAGGAAAAACTCTTTCAAGTTCCTGTTGGAGAAATAAAAGAAAACGATATCACAAGACCTTACATAGGAATAACTGCAAGAATTGACTCAAAGCTAGACGAAACAAGCTTTTACTTTGTTTCTAACCTTTTTACCTGGATGTGGATCTTAAATTATGCTGTTGCTGTTTTCAACATTTTACCGGTTTATCCTTTGGATGGTGGCTTAATTCTTAAGTCGTTAACTGAGAAAATTTCAAAAAAATATTCAGACCCAATCGTAATCTCAATCACAACAATAGTTTCCCTACTTGTTTTATTCACGATAATAGGTCCTTACATCATGAGAGTACTTCAGTTTTTCTAACCTCAAAATTCCTTATAGGATAAACTTTCCTTGCTTCCTGCATAACTCTGTTTTTTATTGAATTGTCTATGAGCTTTTTAACAAATTCTGAAATCTTTGATTTTTCCACTTCTTCTTTTATTATCTCACTGATCTTCTTTCTCATAAACTTTTTTGTCTTGCTGTTTATTTTCCTTGAAACTATGGCTAAACCTTTTACCCTTATTTTAACTCCATCGCTAGTGGTTAAGTCTTGAATTGTATCTATCCTTCTTATTTTCCTTAACACAAGCCTTGAAATGTAATCGCGCAAACATTCAGAACCGTCAAAATCGGCAAAAGCCTTTTCTCCTTCAACCCTTTTTATCTTGAAAGTAAACTTCATATAATATTTTGACAAATCGTTTGTTAGCTCGACTAAATTGATTGTTATTCTTCTCCCTATCAAAGAATTTGGCTCCTCTGCTAAAGTTTTCCCTATTTCCTTATTTTCTAAGTAATCAGGAGCTATTACTGCAAACCAATGTTTTGCCTTAGCTTTTTTCACCAAGCGCTTCACCCAATAACTTTTCTATTGTTTCTATAAATTTTTCTTCTTTTCCCTTTGGTATTATTCCACCTGCTGCTTTTTGATGACCTCCACCTTCTCCCTCAAGCTGTGAAGTCGAAAGTCTAATAATTTCTTTAAGGTTTATCGAATTAAAAAGCTTCGGTATCCTTGCCGAAATTTTTATTTCATCATCAGAGTAAGCTAAACCAAACAATGGCTTGCTATCTACTAAGGAAGAATTTAAAAGTATTGAAGTTATTGTTCCTATGAGAGTGTCTGGGATTTTATCTTTTGCTATCAGAAAGTTTGCGTGCTTTTTCTTGATTATAGGGTTTTCTTCCTTTATCCAAGCTAAAATCCTGCTTATTTCTTTTCTGTATTCTTCGAATATTTTCAACGCTTCTTCTAAAGCTTCTTCATCTCTTAAACAAACTTTTATCGCTACATCTGCTCTTCCTAACCTTCCGCAAGCGTTTATTAAAGTTGCAAACTCTCTTGCATCTTGAATTTCTTCAGGTCTTTCAACCAAAGTGTAAATATCGCCAAAAATGTCTTCTGCGTTTTCAAGTTTAAATCTTTCAGCTATTAAAGCAGAAGCAAGCCTTCTTTGCTCTTCCATACTCAAATCCTTAAGTTTTCTCCATTTTCCATTTTCTTTCAAGGGAATTCCTATTTCAGACAAAAGTTGAACTGCATTAGATTCAGAACCACTTATTCCTGGGATGTATGGGTCAAAAGAAAGTTCTAGGGCTTTGTGAACAGCTCTTGTGTTTCTTCCATAAAGTCTTAAACCCTTTATTATTCTTATTTTTCCAAGATTTTCTGCTTCTTCCAAAACTCTTTTTGCTAGACCTTTAAGCTCCCATTTTTCATCAATCATATCGCCTATTGCCCCTACTACAGCTAAATCTATTAGCTCAACATTTCTTATATCAAAAAATTTTGCAAAAAAGTAGCAAACTATTGAAGTTGAAACTTCCTCCTCTCTAAAAAGAATTGGATTAAGATGGTAAAGGTTAAAATGAGTAAAATTTTTTGGCTGATGATGATCTAAAACAAAAACCTGAGTTTTTTCTAAAAATTTTTCTAGCAAATCTAATTGCCCACTACCCAAATCAAGGAAAATTAAAATAGTTTTTTCATCGAAATCAAACTTTTCAACTTCTTTTGCGGTAAGTTGCTTGATTACTCTTAAAGTAAAGTTTTTATTTTCTCTTAGAAGCATTTTAGCTATTATTGAAGCGGAAGTCAAACCATCGCAATCAAAATGAGAAATTATAGCTACATTTTTTTCTTTTACCATTCCTCTAAAGGCTTTAGAAAACCTCTCAATACTTTCTAAGAGCAAACAATCACTTCTGCACCAAAAGTTTTGCTTCCTCTGGTGAATACTTCCAATCTTTTGGTAAAATTCCTTTTCTTACATAGTATTTTGCTAACTTTCTTATCTTTGATTCTAAAAGTTGTAAACCTCTTAAAGAATGCTTGTCAGCTTTATTCTTTTCTAAATGCTCCCTAAGCCTTACTGCTCTTCTAAAAAGGTTTAAAAGGTCCTCTGGATAAGAAGGATAAAGCTTATGCTCTTTCATTATTTGCGTTACGCTTTTTCCTGTTATTGCTTTAACATCAGGAATTCCGTACTGATCTCTTAAGATTAATCCTATTTTTGCAGAAGTGTTTCCTTCCTTAGCTAGTTTTACTACTAATTCTTCAACTTCCTCTTTCTTAAGCTTAACCCATTTTGGAACAAATCTTATTGGTAAGCGTTTAGAAGCCATATAAATCACTTAAAGACCCAGATAAAAATCAAAGTCACTGTCGAGAGAAAACTTAAAGAAGCTCCTAGCATTGCTAAAATTGCAGGAAAACCTTGAGGTGAAACTATTGTTAAGCCTATACCTAAGCTAAAGAAAATTGCTCCTAAAAATATCAACAATATTGAAATGTTTTCTGCAGTTTCAATTCTATTCTTTCCCTTTATTTTTTCTTTCCATATATCTTGCACGCCTTTCAATTTCTTCAACCTTTTTTAAAACTTTTTCTGCATCCTTATATTCTTTTTTATAACCTTTAACTATATTATCCCAGCAAAGCTTTAAAACTTTAAAGTGAGCTGATTTTATAGCTTCATAAAGCAAGTTTAGATCAACACCAAAATCTTCTATTCTTTTTGAAAAATCTCCTAGGCTAAAGTCTAAAAAATAAATTTTATCATCTTTTAAAATCATGTTGCTTGTTGTTAAATCACCATGAACGATTCCTGAAGAATGAAGCTTTCCTATTGCTTTCCCGACCTCGAAGCAAACTTTTTCTATTTCTTCTTTTCTTGCTGAGTTTAAAAACTCTTTAAGCCTTACTCCTTCTATAAACTCCATTATTATCTTATGATTTTTCTCGTCAACAAAAAGAACTTGTGGGGTTGCTATTCCTATGCTTCTTGCTTCTCTCAAAAGGTTGACTTCTTTTCTTGTCCTTACTTTTCTCAATTTTTTGTCTATTTCTTCAATTCTGTATTTTTTCTCTATTCTTTCCTTGACTAAAACCTTCTTTCCTTCAAAATAATCAAGATAAAGAATTGCCTCTGCTCCTCTGTAGATAATTTCCATAAAATCAGCTTAAGGGTCTTTTAAACCATTTTCTGTAATCTTAAAAACACATTCTCCTTCTGGTAAATCAGGAGCATCTACTAATCTAGCAATTCTTGTTCCTTCTTTTCCTCTTCTCAAGTAAATTCTATAGGTCGACATATGCG
>JAWBVB010000024.1:0-5894 GCA_039004015.1 Candidatus Aenigmatarchaeota archaeon
CTCTTGTCCAGGTTCACCAGGATGTTGTGGTAGCAGGTGCGGCTGTCCAGAAGGATATGTTTGTGTAAATAACAATTGTGTAAAACCTTCTCAACCTTCTCCTATTCCTTCTCCACCAACATGCTCCCAAGACTTTATAACTTTAAGTGAAGAAAAAAATGCAACTCTAGTTGTTAAATGTATAGATAAGAATCAAACAAGAAATTTCACTTTTTCTAACTTTCTTTTGTATAACCTGACTTTAAAAGCAAACTTTTCAATTTACAATTTCATAATTAGAATTCAGAAAATACCTGAGTCTCTCATAGATCAAAGTATAAAGTTGGATAAAAAGGTTTATTACTACCTTGAATTTTCTAGGGAAAACTTGAACGAGAAAAATCTAGCAAAAATAATAGCAAGGTTTAAAGTAGAAAAGTCTTGGGTTTACTCTGAGAATATAAACGCAAGCACAATAAGCCTTTATAGGCTTACAACTTCCTGGGAAAAATTACCAACTTACAAGATAGATGAAGATTCTTCTTTTCTTTACTTTGAATCAGAGCTTCCAGGATTTTCTATTTTTGCTATAGGAGGAGAGGAAAAAGTAGCTTTACCCTTGCCTCAATGCCCTATTTGTCCTGAATCAAGTGAATGGAGCGAATGTAAAGAAGGAAGAAGAAACAGAACTTCTTATTATTGTAGCGAAGAAACAAACTTTACTTGCTTACAATATACCGAAGAGCAAGAATGTGAAGAAGAAAAAAAGGAGGAAGAGGGTTTAACCTTGCTTTATATTGGTTTAGCTTTACTTGCTTTTGTTCCGATAGTTCTTCTCATTTTATACCTTAGAAAATTTTTCAAACCTAAAAAAGAGATTAAGCTAGAAAAAGAAGTTATCTGCCCAAGATGTTTCTTGAAGATGGAAAAAACATATTCTGGAAGAAACATAGAAATGTATGAGTGCAAGAAATGCGGCTATGTAAGGCCAGAGATTAAGGAAAGTTATTTTGAAGAAGAAACTTGAGCACTTTTCTTTTTGTTTAAAATTTCACTTTTCAACAACCAAACCTCGCATTTATAAGCGCAACTCATAGGGTTAACTTTCCATTTTTTGCAAATTATATCGCAGTAAATTTCAGCCTTTTCATAAGCTTCAGAATTTTCCAGTTTTTTAAGTCTTTTGACTATTTCTTTAAACTCAGAGTTTTCCATCCAGTACGGAACTTCACTCATGATTAAAAATCGAAAGAAAAAGCTTAAATTCTTTATTCAAGAGAAAAGTAAATTCTTCTGTTGTCCTTTCCCTTGTTTTCCATCCCCTCAATTTTTATCTTCCCTATTTCTTTTGTATTTTTAACATGAGTTCCTCCATCAGCTTGTAAGTCTAAGCCAACGATTTCAACAATTCTAAATTCTTGTAAATTTGGCAAACCTTTTGCAAGTTTAGTAATGCTTGGGATTTTTTCCGCTTCTTCCCTTTTCAAGAAGTAAGTTTTAACCTCTAAGCCTTGAGCTGCTATTTCGTTAGCTTTTCTTATGCAATCTTCTATTAAAGTTCTATCAAAAGTTTCTAGGCTATAATCGATTCTTGACTTTTGCAAGTCAAGCTGATTCCCTGTTATCAAAGCTTGAGTTTCTTTATTGATGATTGCGCTTATGATGTGAGCTGCAGTATGCATTCTCATTAGCTTATATCTTCTTTCCCAATCGATTTTTCCCTTTACCAAATCGTTAACTTTAAAATAAGGCTCTTTTTCTAGAATATGAACCACATCATCATTTTGTTTTAGAGTTTCTAAGACTTTTATTCCTTCTATTTCTCCTGTATCGCAAGGCTGACCTCCACCACTAGGATAAAAGCAAGTTTGGTCAAGAATAACCTTATTTCCTTCTCTTTTCAAGACTTTTGCTTCAAACTCTTTAAGATAAGAATCTTCCCAGAAAAGCTTCTTTGTCATATTTTTATTTTTTAACTTTTAGCTTATTAAGTTTCATCCAAATCAAATAAAATTAAGCCTGAAGAACGTAGGAATTACTAATAGGAGTAGAAAAATGCATTAAATTTGAAAATAAAATAATAATTATGAACAAAAAACTTATTTTACTCCTTTCTGGTTTAATCTCTTTTCTAACTTTATCTCAAAATGGTATTTCTTGTGATATCACCATTTCTTCTTGCTCTAACCTTAACGAGCCCTACAAAGTTTATTGCTTATCCCAAAATATTGTTGATTCTACCTCAACTTACTGCATAAACATTTCCTCTAACAATATAATCCTTGATTGCAGAGGATATATGATAGATGGAAGGGATACAGATTATACCTACGGAATTTACATAAACAGAAATTTCCTTCAGGATACTAATATCACAATAAAAAATTGTATAATAACAGACTGGCGTCATGGAATCCTATTGGAGAATGTAAAAAATTGTAAAATCATAAACTCAGTTTTGAACTCAAATCGTGGCTATGGTGTTAATCTTTCTTCAAGCTCCAATAATCAAATAATAAACTTAACTTCTAACTCTAACTTTATAGGTGGAATTTTACTTTCTTCAAGCTCCAATAATCAAATAATAAACTTAACTTCTAACTCTAACTCTAATTTTGGTATCTATTTTTATCTAAGCTCCAATAATCAAATAATAAACTCTACATTTTATTTCAATTCTTACGGTCTTTACTTTTCCTCTTCTTCATCAAATACAATAAAAGGAGGCTCTGTAGCACTTTCATCAGTAGACGACTATAGCCTTATTGATTCCACTAACGATTTCATCAACACAAATTTCACTCAACCAAGAAACATCTACCTATATACTCCATCAAGCTGGTTTAACTACAATAATAGAATTGATATTAACTTATGGCTTAACACAGCACTATCCTCTCTTTACACCACGATAACAAGAAATGTGTTAAAATGGGGTAGAGAAGAGGTTAAATGGAATGAATTAGCTTCAAAAACAACTATAGCTTTTTACAATTTAGCAGGACTTTTACCAAATGCTTGGTATGAGATTTATAACGGAACTCAATTGACTTACAAACAAAAAACAGATTCACAGGGAAACTTAAGGTTTAACTTGACACTTACATTAACACCAAGAGAAATAAAAGTAAGTGTTTCTCCAAATCAACCACCTACATTAACAGATATTTGGGAATCTCCGAAAGATCCTGCAACTTACTCTTTCGGACAGACTTATAGGTTTAACGTTACTGTTTGTGATAGTGATGGAGCAGATGATATTTCAACAGTTATATTTGAATGGGGTAGCAACACAACTGTTTCTTCTTTTATAACCCATAATTCAACTTGTAGAAATTATACTACAACAAAAACAGATTTGCCGGCATACTCTTATTATGAATATAAATGGTATGTTAAGGATAGTAATAATGCTTGGACCTCAATTTCAGGTTCATACACCATAAATAAAGCAAAAAACATTTTAGGAAGTTTAACCTGCTCCCCTTCCTTAACAATAACTTATCCAACCCAAACAACCTGTACAGGTTCACAAACTGCTTTAGGTGACAGTGATGTTGTTTACTATTTGTTTAGGAATAATGTGTTAGTAGATGAGCAAACAAACAACAATCCAAGCGAAACAATTCTTTTAGGGGCAGGTTCTTATGTTTATAAATTTATTTCTCTATCCGGTCAAAACTACACAGAAAATTCAACAGGCTTAAGTTTAACGCTAATAGTAAACCAGAACACTTCTACTGCAACTTTTATGAACCTATTAATCAACAGTACAGAAGGAAGTAAGAACTACAACTACCCTACTGCTACCAATGTCACAGGTTATTATTCTTCTTCTGTTTTTTCTGGTCAGTCAATAACCTTTACTCTCTATCGTAACACAACAACAATAGGCTCTTCTAACCCAATATACGATATTAGGATTCTCCCTGTAGGTGTTCACCAATATATTTACAATACATCAGGTAACCAAAACTATTCCTCTGCCTCAAAATCCTATCTAGTAACAATCTCTCAAGGTCAGCCTCAGGTAACCATTAGCTTCATAAACAATAATACTGTTTATGGCAATATTCAAACAGTAAAATGCAACATAACTATGGGTGAACAGTCAGCTACCTTAACACTACTAAGAAACGGTACCGTAGTAGCATCAGGTTCTGGCAATCAATCATATACAGCAGTACATGGGGCAGGTTGGTGGAATTATACATGCATTTATGCAAGCCAGGGCTACTCTTCCAGCTCAGCTACTGCTTTCTTATATGTGCAGAAAGCTACACCTTCCCTAAACTTATTGTTAAACGAGCAAGCCAACAATATAGCAGTAGCTTATCCATCTCAAACAAACGCTACAGGTTATGAAACAAATACAGGAGATTCAGACCTTACTTATACTCTCTATCGCAATACTACAATAATAGGTTTAGGAAGTAATGTTCAAGATGTTTTAACCTTAGGAGCGGCAGTCTATGTTTATGTTTATAACACTTCTGGAGGAGCAAACTATACAGCAAACAGTATAACAAGAACTTTAATAGTGAACAAAGGTCCTAACCCGGTAGATATATACTTCATTACTACCACTGAAACATACAAGAACCAGAATATAACTGTTATAGCTGGTACACAAATAACTGTTAACGTAACGGCAGTTTATCCAAACTCAGGTACGTTAAGCTTATATGAAGACGGCTTACCGGTAACCAACCCAAGAACAACTATTTTATCTGTAGGTGAACATAGTTATAAAGGAAATATCACCGGAAACCAGAATTATACTTCAAACTTGACAGGGGCAACTTTCTATATAAATGTTATTGGTGTTGATAATAATCCTCCAAAATGGTGTTGCTACTCAATAAACTCAACAATTCCAGGTTCAACTGTATTACATAGAATTTTCTGGCAAGATGATGTTCAACTGGATTATGCTATATTTTCATTTGACAATTGTACAGGGAGTTTCAGAAACATAAGTACAATAAAATTAAGTGGAAGTCAAGTATGGAGCAACTTTACGGTGATAATTAATGAAACTATAGGCTGTACAATAAGATGGAAAGTTTATGCTAACGATACTTCTAATAATTGGAATGTTTCAGAAACTTTTTCTTTTATCACTTCATTAGAAAGTTATTGCGGAAATGGGGTTTGTGAGTTAGTAGAGAATTGTTCTAATTGTTTGGAAGATTGTCCTTGCCCAGGTTCAGCAGGATGTTGTGGCAATTCTTGTGGTTGCCCAGAAGGTAAAACTTGTAAAGATGAGACTTGTGTAGCCGAATGTTCTCAAGATTTTGTAGCTTTAGATGAAGAAAAAAACATAACCTTAGTGGTTAAATGCATTAACGAAAGTCAGACAAGAAGCTTTAATTTTTCTAAATTCATTTTCTACAATTTAACGTTAAAAGCAAACTTTTCAATTTATGATTTCATAATCAGAATTCAGAAAATACCAGAATCCCTTATAGACCTAAGCCTAAGGATAGACAAAAAAGCTTATTATTACTTGGATTTTTCGAAAGAAAACCTGGAAGAAAAAACTCTAGAGAAAATAATAGCAAACTTTAAAGTAGAAAAGTCCTGGGTTTATTCTGAAAATATAAATATAAGCACAATAAGCCTTTATAGACTTTCAACTTCCTGGGAAAAGTTAAAAACTTATAAAATAGACGAAGACTCTTCTTTTCTTTACTTTGAATCAGAATTACCAGGATTTTCTATTTTTGCAATAGCAGGGGAGGAAAAATTAGCTTTACCTTTGCTCGAATGTCCTGTTTGTCCTGAATCAAGTGAATGGAGCGAATGTATAGAAGGGAAAAGAAACAGAACCTCTTATTATTGCAGTGAAGAAACAAAATTTGAATGTATAGAATACATAGAAACAGAAGAATGTGAAGAAAAAAAGGAAGAGG
>JAWBVB010000025.1:0-5772 GCA_039004015.1 Candidatus Aenigmatarchaeota archaeon
TCAAGAATAGTAGTGCCACAAACGATAATAGAAAACCAGAGCTTTCCATTAAACGTTACCGTAGAGAATAAAGGAAGCGTTGAAGAAGAAGTGAAGCTTTACTTAAAAGTTCCTGAAAAATGGATTTATGAAGATGGAGTTAAATCCTTAAAGCTTAAACCAGGTGAGGTCTCTACGTTAACCTTTAACATTACACCTTCAAACATAACAGGAAGTATTTCTATAATACTTGAATATCCTTACAAGGAAGGAGTAGCTAATTTTACGAAACTTGGGCCAATTTTAACCCCCATTTCACTCAAGCCTGAAGAAGTTTCTGAGGAAGAAATAACAGGCTATTTAGCTGCAGTTCAAGAAGTTTCACCAATTCTTATTGTTTTAAACATTATCTTTTTAATCCTCATAGTCTGGAATATTTACAGTATGTATAAGTATAAGGAAGTAAGAAAGAAAGAAGAAACCATGAAAAAGGGTGAGACAGCATGAAAAAGTTAATAATGGTTATAGTTGCAATTCTTCTATCCTTACCTTTAGTTAGAGCATTCTTTCTTCCTTTTCAGCTTTCAGTTCCAAAAAATTTAAGCGCAAATGCAGGCTCTACTATAAGTTTTAAAGTTCAAGCAACTAACTTACTTAACTCAACTCTTACAAACTTAACAATAGAAATAAGTGGAATTTCTGGTGCTATAATTTCTCCAGAGTCGTTTGAACTTAAACCAAAAGAAACAAAAGATATTGAGGTTAATTTGACAATTCCAAGTTATCTTACAGGAAATTATAAGCTATACGTGAAGCTAGCTTCTCCAAAGTTTTACGATATAAAAACAATCGATTTAGAAGTTAAAAAAGAAGAAGTTCCAAAAATAAGTGTTGAATACTTGATAGAACCAGAATCTGTAGAAGTAGAGAAAAGGTTTAGCTTTGGAGTTGGAATTAAAAATGAAGAGGCAAAAGCTGTGAGTGTGTCTATAAGCTTAAGTATACCAAAAACATGGAATTATACTCCTTCACAAGTAACTCAAGAAATTAACCCAGGAGAAACAAAAGTTTCCTACTTTTCAGTTTATCCTTCAACAGAAGAAGGAGAAATAACTGTAAAAATTTCCTATGCTTTGGAAAAGAAAACTTATGAGATAGAAGCAAAAAGTAGCAAAATCACTCCTTATCAAAAGGAGATATTAGTGCCAGTTCCGATAGGCTTTTTCGGTTTAATAGTAAGCATTCCACAACTTTTAGCAACGATTATATTAGCAATTGTAGCTATAATAGTTGTTGGAATAAGGTTCTGGGCAAAGCCAAAAAAAGGAAAGAAATAATTTCAAGCTTGACAACAAAATAATTATGAAAAAATTGACTTTATCCCTATTTTTTTTCCTTTTAATTCCGGTTTCTCAGGCTATTTCTATAAATTCTTATAGGCTAACCCCTAAGAGAATAGTTTATGAAAACACTTCTTTAATTCTTTCTGTAAACGTTACTTCTGATACTAACATAACGAAAGTTTACGCAACCCTTTTAACCTATACTCTAGACTTAGAGCCAGTTAGCTATAAAATTCTTAACCTTAGCCTTAAAATAGGAACAAACAAAAATGGGTTGTGGTTTTACTCCATAAAAGAAAGAGAAGGTTATTATGTTTTGGCAAACATTACTGCTGAAGATGTAAACAGAACTTCTGTAACTATTGAAACTTTTGTAGATTTTATTGTTATTAAAAATACAACAAATACCACAAACACAAGTTTACAAAACTTTACTTGCAAAGTAAACTTTAGCTTACAAGGTCAAGAGTTTAACTCTTCCCAAACAGTAAATTATTCTATAAGAATGACAAACTTAGGTAATAACCTATTGGGTTTAAATTACTCAATTTTTTCTGAGCTTAGAGTTTATCCAAAACCTTTAGAGTCAACTTCTCTTCTTCCTTTTGCTTACCTTGACATAAGGTTTGATTTTGTTACTCCAAACTTGACCGAAGATAAATATTATTATTTTGTTTTGAATGTTAGTAGTAAAGATTGTAATTTTACTTTTCCTTTCAGTATAAAAGTTAAAAAAAATGAAGTTCAAGCAAACATAACTCAAAAACCTCAAGGAGATATTAAATTTCCAACTTTACCGATTGGTAACATTCAATTTCCAGAAATTACGATAGGAAATTGGAAGATTTCATCTCAATTATTTCCAGTTTTTCTAGTAATTCTTTTAGTAGCCATAGTTTTTGTTTTTTTAATGATAAGAGAGTTTTTTATTCATGGCGTTAAAGTTAAGGGGGTGAAAAAATCTGGTTGATTAAGGCAGAAGAAGAAACTGATGAAAGGTATGGAAAGAGGCCTAGCGAGAGAAGCATAGAAGAGCAGATAAAAAATTGTGTAATAATAGTTGATAAAAATAGAGGACCAACAAGCCATCAAGTAACTCAGTGGATAAAAGAAATATTTCAGGCTAAAAAGGCTGGTCATGCTGGGACCTTAGAGATTTGAGGAAATCCTAGCGTGACAGGAGTTTTACCTATAGCCTTGGATAACGCAACAAAAGCGATGAGCGTGCTTTTAGGTTTAGATAAAGAATATGTAGGAGTGATGCACTTACACAAGCAAGTTGATGAAGAAATTTTGAGAGAAGGAGTAAAAAAGTTCATTGGAAAAATAATTCAAGTTCCACCAGTAAGAAGTGCTGTTGCAAGAAAACCAAGAGAAAAAAGAGTTTATTTCTTTGATATTTTAGAAATTGAGGGAAAAGATGTTTTGTTTAAAGTTGGGTGCCAAGCTGGTTTGTATGTTAGAAAGCTTGTTAGTGATTTAGGTTTAAGCTTAGGTATAGGGGCTCATCTAACTGAACTAAGAAGGACAAAAGCAGGAAATTTTAATGAAGATCAAGCTCATTCTTTGATAGAGATTAGGGATGCTTATGAGTTTTGGAAAGATGGGAATGAAAAATTTTTAAAAGAAATTTTGATTCCTGTTGAGTTTGCTATTTTGCATTTAAAAAGAGTTTTTGTTAAAGACTCTGCTGTTGATTCTATTTGTCATGGTTCGCCAGTTTTCTGCTCAGGTTTAACGAGAATTCAAGAAGGAATAGAAAAAAATGAAGTAGTAGCTATTTATACTTTGAAAGAAGAGCTAGTTGCCCTAGGAAAAGCAGTTTTGAGTAGCAAGGAAATGTTTGAAAAGAAGAAAGGAATAGCAATAAAAACTGATAAGGTTTTCATGAAGCCAGGAACTTACCCAACTTTCAAATAAAAAATTTTATTTTTATTTTTCAAATAATCTTTATGCTTCCAAAAGAGCTTTTAGAAATTTTGGTTTGCCCAAAATGTAAGGAAAAAATAGAAGAAAGGGAAATGTTTTTGATTTGTAAAAAATGTAAGCTTGCTTTTCCAGTTTTGGAAGATGTTCCTGACTTGCTTTTAGAAGATGCCTGGCCTTTAGAAAAGGCAAAGCTTAATAACTTTAAACACGATTTAAAATTGTGAAAGAATGAAGATAAACGAGCTTAAAAGTGGAATGAGTAACGTAAGCTTAAGAGCAAAGATTATTGACATTTCTGATAAACGCGAAGTAATGACAAGGTATGGAAAAAGAAGTGTTGCCGATGCTACTATTGAAGATGAAACTGGGCAAGTAACTTTAACCTTATGGGGAGAACAAATAAAAGCTGTAAGCATAGGAGATACTGTTTCAATAACAGGGGCTTTTGTTACTGAGTTTAGGGATAAGCTTCAGGTTTCTGTGCCAAGAAGTGGAAGAATAGCAAGAGAGTAATACTTTAATTTAGCTTTTTCCTGATTCAGAAGAAGAACTCAAAAAAATTGCACAATTTTCTTGTTAAGTGTGGTATGAAGCTTTGCGCTATGTCTGTATAACTTTCACGCATATTACAAATTAGAAATACAAGAAAAATCTTTTGGTACAGTCTACAAAAACGATTAGACATAGAGTTAGATTTCTAACCATTGAAACATATGTAAGATATGAGTCAGGCTATTACGCTTAACAATAACTTGAAAGTTTGGACAAACTTTCACCTTCTTCTCCTTTTATGTAACAATGGAGGTAATAGGTCTTCTTGGACAGACTCTAATAATTTGAGTTTGTTACAGATTCAGAAAAAATAAAATCGGTTTACCGAGATTAAACTATCTGAACAACTTAGTAGTTTTAGGTGGAATTTCTTTAGAGTAGCAACTAACAAACATATTATGAAGATTCAGACGAAGACTCTATTGTAAATTTTTACATTTTACTTTTCTTACATTCAAATTCGCAGTAATCGTCCCCATTAGCTATGCACTTTGTTTCAAACACATCCCAAGAAAATTTGGTAGTTTCCTCTAACCAACCTCTTATAAACCCAGAAAAAAATCCGCAAATTTTTTCATGAATATTTTCACATCCGGAACAGAGAGCACACTCCTCTATTCTTATCTTAATCGAATCTTTGTTTTTACTATAAGAAAGAATTCCATATTTTCCCTTTAAAAACAATTTACTCAATTCTTCTACACTTTCTCCTTTTTTATAAACAATTTGTGCAGCTCTTTTTCCTATATAACTTCCCCTATAAAGTATAATAGGTTGAAATTTATAGAATTCTACAAAAAGATAGTTTAGAAACTGTAATGCAAAAAGGGCACCCTCGTCACCAATTTTTTTCCTTATTCTCTTGCCTTTCATCATATTTTCCATCAGTGCTTTAATTATTTTATCGGTTTCTTTTTCTGTAAAAGGTTTAAAAGTTGGTAATTTACCATACCTATTTTCATAAATCCAAAATTCGCAATATTTATCCCCGTTTGCTACGCACTTAGTCTCAACAATATCATAGTTGTTTATATCTTCATCTCCACTTAATCCAATAAAAATTCCACACCAAATGCAAGCTTTCTTATGGATATTTGGAAAGCCAGTTGAATAGCTATCTTTCAATACTAATTTTATATTTTTGTCCTTAACATCAATTTCTACTAAATTTCCAGTTCCAACAAAACTAAAGCGATAATCCAGTTCTTTTAAAAATTCCTTTGAATCGATTGTTTTTTTATTGATAAAAAACTTTATGAGTAAGGGTATAAAACGGCCTGCTATTTTTGCTGTTTCTGGATCTTTTAAAAAGGATAATAAGTTTATCTTTTTAAGTGCTTTTAAATATGTCGTTCCGAAAATTTTTGTACCAATGTAATATATTTTAGCAAATTGAGGAGAATAAAGACCTAATGAAACTGATAACAAATTAAAAAGAGAATAGTGGGCATAATTTCCCAACCTTTTTCTTACACTCTTTTTTATACCAAATCCTGGAGCGATAGCTGACAGCTCACCAAGGGATTTAAAGATTTTAAAAGCTTTTTCTTCTATATGTTCTATCTCTTTTACCATAATGATTATTTACTTAGACCAAAATATAAATTTAAAAAAAAACTCTTAAGAATTTGAAAATAAATTTACCAAATTTATCTTTAAACCAACTACTTCTTAATATTTTAAAATCAAAACCAATATTTTTATTAAGCTCAAGGTCTGAATAAAGATGAAGAAGCCGAGGTGGCGGAACCTGGTTAACGCGCCAGCCTTGAGTCTTTCAATGATAAAATGGCTTGACTCTGACTAATGATGAGTCGGAGGTGAGTTGAGAAAGCTGGTGGGGCTTTGCCCCTTCTGGGTTCAAATCCCAGCCTCGGCGTCCTTGCTAAACTTTATATGCTTTTCGCTTTCTTCCCTTTCTTGAATTTCAAGCGGAATAATAAGCGGAAAAAGCAAGGAATGAAGCGGT